>JAKAZJ010000075.1 GCA_021826565.1 Pseudomonadota bacterium
CATCGACGGCGCGGAAATAGCCGGAGTTCTCGCCCGGGATGGTCCATTCCAGCAGGCGGCCCGGGGTGTCGCCGGTGTTGTGGAAGGCATGCACCGTGCCCCGGGGGACGAAGACCAGCGTGCCGGTCCCGATCTCGGAGCCGACCCCGTTCACCTCCAGATGGTAGCTGCCGTCCAGGACATAGAAATACTCGTCGCGGTCCAGATGCCGGTGCGGCGGCGGACCTTGCCCGGGGTCCAGGGTGGCGGTGACGGCGGAGAAGCTGCCGCCGGTGGCCTCGGCACCCAACAGCACGCGCATGTCGATGCCGAAAGGGCGGATCGATTCGGACTGCTCGGCGGTGACGATCCGCGGCGTCGGGTCCATGGCGTGATCTCCCTGACCGCCGCCGAAGCGGCTTGGTGACAGAGGTTATGGGCGGCGTCGCGCTTTCGTCAAACGCCCCGGATGTCAGTACTGGCGGAACAGCATCACCAGGAGGCCCTGCACTTTGACCCGCTCGGCCGGGAAGATGCGGGTTTCGTGGCGCGGGTTGGCCGGCTCCAGCGCGATCGAGTTGCCGCGGCGGCGCAGACGCTTCAGCGTGACCTCGGTTTCATCGATCAGGGCTACCACGATCTGACCGTTCTCCGCCGTGTCATCCCTGCGGATGATGACAGTGTCGCCATCCAGGATCCCGGCATCGATCATGGAATCGCCCGCCACCTCCAGCGCGTAATGCTCGCCGCGCGGCAGATGGGCGGTGGGGACGTCGAAATAGGATACCGGGTCGCGCAGCGCCTCGATCGGCAGGCCGGCGGCGATGCGGCCGTAGAGCGGCACCTGGACGGCGGGGGAGTCATGGTTGGCGCGCACGCCGCCCAGCTTGGCCGAGAAATCGCCCTTGATGACATTCGGGGTGAACACCCGGTCCTCGGCCCCCTCCGGCGCCGGGCGGGCGACGCGGTCATCCGGCAGGCGCAGCACGTCGAGCGCGCGGGCGCGGTGGTGGTGGCGGCGCAAGAACCCCCGCTCCTCCAACGCCAGGATCAGGCGGTGGATGCCGGATTTGGAGCGCAGGCCGAGCGCGTCCTTCATCTCCTCGAACGACGGCGATACGCCGGTTTCGTGCAGGCGGCGTTCGATGAAGATCAACAAATCGTGCTGCTTGCGGGTTAGCATGAGCAGGGGGCACCTTTCGCGTATGCCGCGTTCCGGAACAAAGCGGCAACTACAGGCGTTCTAGATAAGTTCCCTCCTCGAAGTCAAGCTTTATCGTTGCGGGAGAAAGACTCCGTGCCCCACGCTCTTGTCGCCCTGGATCAGGGTACCAGCTCCACCCGTTGCCTGATCTTCGCGCCCGACGGCGCCATGCTGGGGGCCGCGCAGCGCGAGCATCGCCAAATCTTCCCGCAGCCCGGCTGGGTGGAACACGATCCCCTGGAGATCGCGGCCAACGCCGAAGCGGTGATGACGGAGGCGCTGGCCGCCGCCCGTCTGACCGCGCGCGACATCGCCGCGATAGGGCTGGCCAACCAGCGCGAGACCATCGTGGTTTGGGATCGGGCCACCGGCGCGCCGGTGCACAACGCGATCGTATGGCAGGACACCCGCACCGACGCGCTGGTGGCCGCCTACGCCCGGGACGGCGGGCCGGATCGATTCCGCGCCGCCACCGGGCTGCCGCTCGCCAGCTATTTCAGCGCGCTGAAGCTGCGTTGGCTGCTGGACCACGTCCCCGATGCGCGTGCCCGCGCCGAGGCCGGGGCGCTGGCATTCGGCACCATCGACACCTGGTTGTTGTGGCGCCTGACCGGGCGGCACGTCACGGATGTAACGAACGCCAGCCGCACCCAACTGATGAACCTCGCAACGCTGGAATGGGACGACGCGCTGCTGGCGGCGTTCGGGGTTCCGCGCGCGATGCTGCCGGAGATCGTGGCATCTTCGGGTGTGATCGCGCCGGCGCGCGGGGCGCTGGCGGGGGTGCCGGTCGCCGGCGTGCTGGGCGACCAACAGGCGGCGCTGGTCGGGCAAGGCTGCTTCGCGCCGGGGGAGGCGAAGGTGACATACGGCACCGGGTGCTTCCTGCTGGTGCATGCCGGGGAGCGGCCGGTGGCGTCGTCGGCCGGGTTGATCACGACGGTGGCGTATCGGTTCGGCACCGCGCCCGCGGCGTATGCGCTGGAAGGCTCGATCGCGGTCACCGGCGCGCTGGTGCAGTGGCTGCGCGACAATCTGCGGCTGATCGGGTCCAGCGCCGCGGTGGAAACCCTGGCCGCCAGCGTGCCGGACAATGGGGACGTGTATATCGTGCCGGCGTTCTCGGGCCTGTTCGCGCCCTGGTGGCGCACCGATGCGCGCGGCGTGATCGCGGGGCTGACCCGGTTCGCCACCGCCGGGCATATCGCGCGCGCGGCTTTGGAAGCCACGGCCTATCAGGTGATGGACGTGGTGGAGGCGATGCGCCGCGATGGCGCCGCGCCGCGTGTGTTGCGGGTGGATGGCGGGATGGTGGCGAACGAGCTGCTGATGGGGTTCCAGGCGGATATGCTGGATCTGCCGCTGGATCGCGCCGCGGGAGCGGAGGCGACGGCGTGGGGGGCCGCGGTGGCGGCCGGGTTGGCGGTGGCGGTGTGGCCGGGGACGGAGGCGGTGCGGGCGCTGGTGCGCGTGGACCGGCGCTTTGTGCCGCGGATGGACAAGGCGCGGCGGGAAGCGCTGGCGGCGGCGTGGCACAAGGCGGTGGAGCGGTCGTTCGGCTGGGCGGACGGGTCAGCTTGAACGCTCGCGCGCAACGGCCGAGTATCCGTCCAGACACGTCTCAGGACCTCTCCCATGCCCCATGACGCCCCGGCGCCGCTCGCCGCATCGGACACCGACCATCTCCCGCTGTCCGGCATCACCGTTCTGGATCTCACCCTCGCCCGCGCCGGCCCCACCGCCGTGCGCCATCTGGCCGATTGGGGCGCCGAGGTGATCCGCATCGAACCGCCGCCCACGCCGGGGGCCGAGGATATTGCCGGCAACCGCCACGGCTTCGATTTCCAGAACCTGCATCGCAACAAGCGTGCGATCCAGCTCAATCTGAAGGACCCGGAAGGCCACGCCGCCTTCATGCGCCTGGCGAAAACCGCCGACGTGGTGATCGAGAATATGCGCGCCCAGGTGAAGCACCGCCTGCATGTCGCCTATGACGACGTGCGCGCGGTCAACCCGCGCATCGTGTATGGCTCGATCTCCGGCTTCGGCCAGGACGGGCCGTACGGCCATCGCGCCGGGGTCGATCAGATTGCCCAGGGCATGGGCGGCCTGATGTCCATCACCGGCCTGCCCGGCCAGGGGCCGGTGCGCGTCGGCATCCCGATCGACGATCTGACCGCCGGCAACCTGCTGGCGATGGGCGTCATGATGGCGCTGTTCGACCGCACCCGCACCGGCGTCGGGCGCTGGGTGCAGACCTCGCTGCTGGAAGCGCAGATCTTCATGCTGGATTTCCAGGCGGCCCGCTGGCTGATCGCGGGTGAGGTGGCCCAGCAAGCCGGCAACGACCACCCGACCGGCATCCCGACCGGCGTGTTTCCCACCGCGGATGGCAGCATCAACATCGCCGCCAGCTCCACCCGCGTCTGGGAACGCTTCTGCGACGCGATCGCCCGCCCGGACTGGAAAGCCCGGGAGGCATGGAAGACCCAGAAGGGCCGCAGCAACGACCGCAAGGCGATCAACGCCGCAATCGGCGAGATCACCCGCACCCAGCCGGCCGCGCACTGGATCGAGCTGTTCGAATCGAACGGCATTCCCTGCGGCCCGATCTACACCATCGATCAGGTGTTCGCCGATCCGCAGGTGCAGCATTTGCGTATGGCCCGCACCATGCACAGTCCCGTGATCGGCGATCAGCCGGTGGTCGCCTCGGCCCTGAACATTTCCGGCTTCTCCAAGGACATCCGTCTGCCCACGCCCGAGGCCGGGTCGAGCACCGACGACATCCTGCACCGCGTCGGCTACACCGACGCCGAGCTTGCCGCATTGCGCGCCAAAGGAGTGATCTGACCATGGACACCATCATCACCGAATACGCCGCCGGCAAGATGCTCGCCGCCGTGGAAGGCGGCGTCGGCCTGGTTACCTTCAACCAGCCCGAGAAGCGCAACGCCATGTCGCTGGAGATGTGGGACGGGCTGGGCGCCATCCTGGACCGTTTCGCGGCCGATCCCGCGGTGCGCGTGGTGGTGTTGAGCGGGGCAGGCGACAAGGCGTTCGTCTCCGGCGCCGACATCTCCCAGTTCGAGAAGAACCGCAACAACGCCGACGCGCAGGTGGAATATGACCGCCTGACCAGCGGCGGGCGGGCCAAGCTGGCCAATTTCGCCAAGCCGACGATCGCCCGGATCCGCGGTTTCTGCCTGGGCGGCGGGCTGGCGATCGCCATGCAGACCGATTTGCGGATCGCCGCCGATACCGCCCAGTTCGGCATCCCGGCGGCGCGGCTCTCGATCGCCTACGCCTTCGATGGCCTGCGCAAGCTGGTCCAGTTGGTGGGGCCCGCGCATGCGCGGATGATCCTGTACACCGCGAACCGGATCGGCGCGCGGGAAGCCGAACGGATCGGGCTTATCAATCAGGCGGTCCCGGAAGCGGCGCTGGATGACACGGTGATGACCATCGCCCGGACCATCGCCGACAACGCGCCGCTGTCCGTCGCCGCCTCCAAGCTGACCATTGCGGAAGTGATGAAGGACCCGGCGGACCGGCATATGGAGGCAGTCCGCGCCGCCGGCGCGCTGTGCTTCGACAGCGCCGACTACCGCGAAGGCCGGGCGGCGTTCCTGGAAAAACGGCGGCCTGTTTTCGTCGGCCGCTAGGCGGCCCGACCGAGACAATAAGGCTTCCAAGGGATGGGCGATGCGGGCACACTGCGGGTCTTCCGCGGGAGGGATGGGGCTTCATGGGTCGGTGGTTTCGGGGTGTTGCGGCGATGGTCCTGGTGGCCGGGGTGGCGGCGTGCGGTGCGCCGCCCCCGCCACCACCAACGGTTGTGGTGCTCACGATCACCGCGACCAAGGATGCGAACGGCGCGCCCGGCGGGGCCGGCGCGCCGGTGATGCTGCGGGTGTATCAGCTGGCCGGCACCAACAGCTTCGACAACGCGGATTTCTTCCAGATTTTCAACCATGACGCGGCGACGCTGGGGACCGATCTGGTGCATCAGGACCAGCTGCTGCTGGCGCCGGGCAGCACCAAGACCCTGACCCTGAACCCCAAGGACCCGGTTACGGCGCTGGGGTTCTTCGCCGCCTACGGCACGTTCCAATCCGCCACCTGGCGCGCCTCGGCCGCGGTCCCGGCCCATAAAACCACCAAGCTCACCGTCACGGTGGGGGCCAACGCGATCGCCGTGAAACCCGGCGGATCCTGACGATGGGGTGGGAGAACCGGGTCGTCTGGACCGAGGGGCTGTTTCTTCAGCCCCAGCATCTACAGCAGCAGAACCGCTATACCGAGCGGCTGGTCCGCGCCGCCACCGGCGGGCTGCGGCCGTTCTCATGGGGCCTGACGCAGCTGGATGTGGACGCCGATCTTCTGGCGCTTGGCAAATTTGCGGTTCGCAATGTGGCCGGCATCCTGCCGGATGGCACGCCGTTCTCCGCCCCCGGCGATGCCGATCCGCCGCGCCCGCTCGATTTGCCGGACACCGCCCGCAACAGCGTGGTGTATCTGATCCTGCCGACGCGCCAGCCCGGCGGGGTGGAGATCGCCGGCGCGGGTCAGGAGGAGACGATCGCCCGTTTCGGCGCCGGCGAGCATGAGGTCGCGGACAGCAACGCCGGCTACCAGGGCATCGCCACCGTGCCGGTCGCCCGGCTGCGCTTGCGGTTCGCCCTGGAGTCCGATGCGCGCGATGGCTACACCGGTATCGGCCTGGCGAAGATCGCCGATATCCGCGCCGACAAATCCACTCAGCTGGACGAGACCTTCATCCCACCGCTTCTCCTGACCTCGGTCTCGCCTTCGCTGGCCGGGTTCGCGACCCAGTTGCAGGGCCTGTTGCACCATCGCGCCGAGGCGCTGGCCGGGCGGGTGTCGGAAACCGCGACCCGCGGCGCGGCCGAGATCGCCGATTACATGATGCTGCAGCTGTGCAACCGCTACGAGCCGGTGATGACCCACCTGGCCAACACCGCGGGTCAGCTGCATCCCGAAACCTTCTACCAGTTCTGCGTATCCCTGGCCGGTGAGATCGCGACCTTCACGGAAAGCCGCAAGCGCGCGCCCGAGTTCCCGCCCTACCGGCACGAGGACCTGACCGCCACGTTCCGCCCGGTGATGACCGCGCTACGCCAGTCCCTGTCGGCGGTGCTGGAGCAGACCGCGGTGCCGATCCCGTTGCAGGAACGCCGTTTTGGCATCCGCGTGGGCCCGATCGCCGACCGCACCTTGGTGGCCAGCGGCACCTGGGTGCTGGCGGTCAAAGCGCAGATGCCGGCGGAGCAGTTGCGCCGCGGCTTTCCCAATCTCTGCAAGATCGGTCCGGTGGAGCAGATCCGCGAACTGATCAATGTCGCGCTGCCCGGCATCGCGGTACGCGCCCTGCCGGTGGCGCCGCGACAGCTGCCGTATTACGCTGGCACGACCTATTTCGAACTGGACCGATCCAGCCCCTACTGGGCCGCCCTGGCGCGCTCGGGCGGGATCGCGATCCATGTGACAGGGGACGTACCCGGGCTCGAGATCGAGTGCTGGGCCATCAGGGGATAGGCGCACGCGATGAGCGACGATCCGTTTGCCGAACCTTCGGATTCCGAAGCGACCATCATCCGCCCGCGGCCGGGGGGACGTGGGGCGGCGGCGCCGGCCGCGACCCCGCCGCCGCTGGCTTCCGGTCCGGTGGCCCCGATCCCGGCGGTCGGGGCAAATCCGCTGGTGGCCGCCGCCGCGCCGCTGCTGGCCGCGGCCGTGCGCCTCGGCGCCGCGCGGGCCACGCCGCCCGACCCGGAAACCCTGCGCCGGGCGATGGTGGACGGGGTCCGGGATTTCGAGAAGCGCGCGTTGGCGACGGGGCTGGAAACCCGCAGCCTGCGCGCCGCCCGCTATGCGCTGTGCGCCACCATCGACGACCTGGTGCTCAGTACCCCCTGGGGCAGTGCCAGCGGCTGGGCGGCGCAGAGCCTGACCAGCGTGTTCCACAACGAAGTGAGCGGCGGCGAACGCTTCTTCGATATCCTGGAGGACATGCAGCGCGACCTGGGCAAGAACCTGGATGTCGTCGAGCTGATGTATCTGTGCTGCGCGCTGGGGTTCGAGGGCCGCTACCGGGTGATGCCGCGCGGCATCGCCGCGCTGACCGAATTGCGCGATTCCGTCTATCGCACCATCCGTCAGCGCCGCGGCGAGTTCGAACGCGATCTGTCGCCGCGCTGGAAGGGCCTGGCGCTGGCCTATAAGGGGCTGCGCCACGGCGTGCCGATCTGGCTGCTGGCCGCGGGCACCCTGGCGCTGGCGTGCCTGATCTATGTGTTGTTCAGCTTCTCGCTGTCCGGCGATGCCGGCGTGGCCTATGCGCAACTGGCCGCGCTGCCGCCGCGCGGGGCGATCCATGTGGTGCGCACCGCGCCCGCGCCACCGCCACCGCCACC
>JAKAZJ010000076.1 GCA_021826565.1 Pseudomonadota bacterium
CCGCCGACGCGTCGCCGGGAACGCCCGTCTCGCCGGCCGGGCGATCGCGCTATTCGGCTCTGGTGTGGGCTGCGGTCCTGGCGGCTCCGGTGCTGGTGCTGGGGGCGGTGTTCCTGGATCGGGTGCCCGAGCCAAATCCGATGCAAAAGCTGGTGCCCGCGATCGCGCGGGCGGAGCCGGCTGCCGCGCGCCCGCCGTCGATCCCCTCGCCGTCGATCCCCTCGCCGTCGATCCCCTCACCGTCGATCCATGCGGCTGCTCCCGCGCCGATCTTGAAGCCGGTGATCACCAAACCTGCGGTGATCGCACCGGCGCCGAACCCGGTGGTCGCGGCGGCCTCTGCGAAGCCTGCGGTTGGAGCCAAATCGGCCAGGTTGGCGGCGCAGGAGGGCAAGCCCGCGGTGGTCGTACCCGCGCCGCGGCCGGCGGTCGTGGCGGCGGACGTTGCAAAACCGGCGGTCAAAGCTGAACCGGTCAGCCCCATGGCGGCAGGGGTCAAGCCTACGCTGGCCGCACCCGGGCCGAAACCGGCGGTGGCCACGCCGGTTGCCGCACAAGCCTCGGCCCAACCCAAGCCCGTCCGGGCCGGGCCAACGGTGATCGGGCCCGAAGGAACCAGCACCCCCGCCGACACAGCGTCGCTCGACACGTCGCTTCCGGCCACGCCACCGCTCGCCCCGGCCGCGCCGCCCGCTCCGGCTCCGGCCGCCAACGCCGTGCCCCCCGCCGTTGCCGCCTCCCCCGCCCGTGCCCTCTCCCATGCGGCGAAGATCGCGATCCGCGCTACTGCCGACGCCTGGGTCTCCTTGCTTGACGCGAATGGCACGGTGGTGCTGTCACGCCTGTTGCACGCGGGAGATACGCTGGTGCCGCCGGCGCCCGGGCTGATGCTGACCACCGGGAATGCGGGCGGGACCGAACTGGTGGTGAACGGCGTCGCCGGCCCACCGCTGGGCGCATCGGGGGTTGTTCGGCACGGGGTGCCGCTGGTCGTGCCACCGTCGCGCTGACCCGGCGCGTAACGCCGAAGCCGGTTCGCTCTTTCCCTGGCGCGAAATCCCAGGTGCGGGAAGCCACCCCATCAGCAAGCCTCAGCCCCTTGACGCTCCCGGCTTGATACGCCATGTCCCTCCAATCAGGACCCATATGGTCCCCATTCACCGAGGCCGGATCTGCATGCTCAGGCTCTCCAAGCTGACCGATTACGCCGTGGTGGTACTGGTGCGCCTGGCGCGTGGGGACGCCGGCATCCAAACCTCGCCTGGCCTCGCCGCGTCCAGCGGTATCCCCGAGCCTACCGTCGCCAAGGTCCTGAAAGCCTTGACCGGCGCAGGCTTGGTTGTGTCCCAGCGCGGCGCGCGCGGTGGCTATCGGTTGGCGCGCGCGCTTGCCGCCATTCCGGTGGCCGAAGTCATCGCCGCGATCGACGGCCCGATCGCGCTGACCGCCTGCGTCGATGGCGCCGAAGGTGCGTGCTCCACCGAAAATCTCTGCCCGGTCCGCGGCCGCTGGGACCCGGTGAACGCCGCGATCGACACCGCTCTGCATGCGATCACGCTGGCCGACATGGAAGAAGCGGCCATCCCGCGTGCGTTCCGCCTGGCTCCCGCCGCACCCCGGCAAGTCGTATCCTAGGATTATCTGCCGATGCCCGCCGAAGCCGAAACCCTGGAAACCGTGCGCGCCCTGGCCGATGGCGGGTATAAATACGGGTTCCAGACCGATATTGCCATGGACCTGGCCCCGGCCGGACTGACCGAGGACACGATCCGCCTGATTTCGTCGCGCAAGGACGAACCCTCCTGGCTGTTGGACTGGCGGCTTGCCGCCTTCGCCGCCTGGAAGCAGATGACCGAGCCGCATTGGGCGCGCGTTTGGCATCCGCCGATCGACTACCAGGGTATCCATTATTACGCTGCGCCGAAGCGCGCCCCCGGCCCGCAATCGCTGGACGAGGTCGACCCCGAGTTGCTTGCCACCTACGAAAAACTCGGCATCCCGCTGAAAGAGCGCGCGATCCTGGCCGGGGTGGAAGGCGCGTCGAATGTCGCGGTGGACGCGGTGTTCGACAGCGTGTCCGTCGCGACCACGTTCCGCGCCACGCTCGCCAAGTCCGGCGTGATCTTCTGTCCGATCAGTGAGGCGGTGCGCGAACATCCCGAACTGGTCCGCAAATATCTGGGCAGCGTGGTGCCGGTTGCGGATAATTTCTTCGCCACACTGAATTGCGCCGTCTTCACCGATGGCAGCTTCGTCTATATCCCGCCGGGCGTACGCTGCCCGATGGAGCTGTCCACCTATTTCCGCATCAATGCGCGTAACACCGGCCAGTTCGAGCGCACCCTGATCATCGCCGATGCCGGTGCCCAGGTCAGCTACCTGGAAGGTTGCACCGCGCCGATGCGCGATGAAAACCAGCTGCATGCCGCAGTGGTCGAGCTGATCGCGCTGGACGATGCCAAGATTAAATACAGTACGGTACAGAACTGGTACCCAGGCGATGCGGAAGGTCGCGGCGGCATCTATAATTTCGTGACCAAGCGCGGGGCGTGCCGCGGCAAGCGGGCGCATATCTCCTGGACCCAGGTGGAGACCGGCTCCGCGATCACCTGGAAATATCCATCCTGCATTCTGGAAGGCGATGATAGCGTGGGCGAGTTCTACTCGGTCGCCGTCACCAACAACCGCCAGCAGGCCGATACCGGGACCAAGATGATCCATCTCGGGCGCAACACGCGCTCGACCATCGTCTCGAAGGGGATTTCCGCTGGCCGGTCGGACAACACCTATCGCGGCCTGGTGCGGATCGGGCCGCGCGCGTCAGGGGCGCGCAACCACACGCAATGCGACAGCCTGCTGATCGGCCAGCATTGCGGTGCCCACACGGTCCCCTACATCGAAAGCCGCAATCCGCGCGCCACCGTGGAGCATGAGGCGACCACCTCGAAAATCTCCGAGGACCAGTTGTTCTACTGCCGCTCCCGCGGGCTGTCGGAAGAAGACGCTGTCGGCCTGATCGTGAACGGATTTTGCAAGGAAGTGTTGAAGGAACTGCCGATGGAGTTCGCCGTCGAAGCGCAGAAGCTGCTGGCCGTCAGTCTGGAAGGGTCGGTGGGCTGATGCTGACGATTACCAACCTGTCCGCGGCGATCGAGGGCAAGCCGATCCTGCGCGGCATCGATCTCACGGTGCCCTCGGGCGAGGTCCACGCCATCATGGGACCGAACGGGTCCGGCAAATCCACCCTGTCCTACGTCCTGGCGGGACGGGAGGAGTATGTGGTCAGCGCCGGCAGCGTCACCTTCGACAGCGCCGACCTGCTTGCCATGCCGCCCGAGCAACGAGCGGCGGCCGGCATCTTCCTTGCTTTCCAGGCCCCGGTGGAACTGCCGGGCGTGAACAACGCCAATTTCCTCCGCACCGCGCTGAACGCCATCCGCCGCGCCCGGGCCGAACCCGAGCTGGACGCGGTGCAGTTCCTGAAACTCGTTCGCGCCGAAGCCAAGCGGCTGGCGATGCCCGAGGACATGCTGAAGCGCAACGTCAATGTCGGCTTCTCCGGCGGCGAGAAGAAACGCAACGAAGTGCTGCAGATGTCGCTGCTGCGCCCGCGCCTGGCGATCCTGGACGAAACCGATAGCGGGCTTGATATCGACGCTCTGCGCATTGTCGCCGAAGGGGTGAACGCGCTGCGCGGTCCGGATTTCTCCGCCCTTGTTATCACCCACCATCAGCGCTTGCTGGAGCGGCTGGTGCCGGACCGGGTGCATGTGCTCTCGGCCGGGCGGATCATCCGCTCCGGCGGGCCGGAACTGGCGCTGGAACTGGAAGCCAGCGGCTATGCGGCGGTCGCGGCATGACGGCGCAGCCGACCGGTGTGGCTGCGTTCCTGGCCCGCCATGCGGCGCTGCTGGGGGGATTGCCCGGCGACCCCGCGCCGCGCGCGGCGGCGGTGACGGCGTTCCGCGCCCTGGGCATGCCCGGGGCGGCGGCGGGACGGCGGGAAGAAGCGTGGAAATACACCTCGCTGCGCGCCCTGGCCGAAGCCCCCTTGTCCGATCGCGCCAGCACCGCGACGCCCGAGCTGCCCGCATCCCTGGCGCCGGCACGGCTGGTCCTGGTGGATGGGCGGTTGCGGCGCGATCTGTCGGTGCTGCCGGACGGGATCGCTGTCACCGCCTTCGCCGAGCATCCCGATTTCGATCCCATGGCCGGCACCGAGACCCGCGTGCTGGCCGCCATGAACACGATGTTTGCCGCCGACGGCGTGACCATCGCGGTCCCCGCCGGTCTGGACGCCGGCACGATCGCGCTGCTGTCGTTCACCACCCACGGCCAGGCCGCGCATCCGCGCCACACCGTCGTGCTGGACGCAGGCGCGCGGTTGACGCTGCTGGAAACCGCCACCGGCACCGGGCGCTATCTGCACAACCCGCTGACCGTGATCCGGCTGGCCGCCGGCGCGCGGTTGACGCATCTGCGCTTGCAGGACGAATCGGACGCGGCCTTCCACCTGGCCCTGATCGCCGCGGAGCTCGACCTCGGCGCCACCTATGACGGCTTCACCCTGGCGGCAGGCGCGCAGCTTGCCCGCACCGAATTCCATGCTGTCCTGGCGGGCGCCGGTGCCCATGCCGGATTTTCGGCCGCCCAGCTTCTGTCCGGCACGCGCCACGCCGATCTGACCTCGGTGATCCGCCATGCTGCGCCGCACGGCACCTCGCGCCAGAGCGTGAAAACGGTGCTGACCGGCGCCGCGCGTGGTGTGTTCCAGGGCCGCATCGAAGTTGCTCGCGACGCGCAGAAGACCGACGGCTACCAAATGAGCCAGGCGCTGCTGCTGTCCGATGCCGCCGAGATGGACGTGAAGCCGGAGCTGGAAATCTTCGCCGACGACGTGAAATGTAGCCACGGCGCCACGCTCGGCGCGCTGGACCCGGACCAGCTGTTCTACTTGCGCGCCCGCGGTATCACCGAAGGCGCCGCGCGCGCGCTGCTGGTCCGCGCGTTCCTCGCCGAGGCGCTGGAGACCGTGCCCCACGCCGGCGCAAGCGCGGCGATGTCAGCGGCGGTGGATCGCTGGTGGGATCACAACGGAACATGAACCACGTGACGCACGCATTCGACGTCTCCCGCATCCGCGCGGATTTCCCGATTCTGGGCCAGCAGGTGCATGGCAAACCGCTGGTGTTCCTGGACAGCGCGGCATCCGCGCAGAAGCCCCGCGCCGTGATCCAAGCCATGACGGCGGCGATGGAAACGCAATACGCCAACGTCCATCGCGGCCTGCACTGGATGAGCGAGCGCACTACCGAGGCCTACGAAGCCGCGCGCGATGCCGTTGCCGCGCTGATGAACGCGCGCGACCGGCACGAGATCGTGTTCGTCCGCAACTCCACCGAAGCACTTAACCTGGTCGCCCACAGCTACGGCCGCCACATCCTGCGTCCCGGCCAGGCGGTGGTTATCTCGGCTATGGAGCATCATTCCAACATCGTCCCCTGGCAGATGCTGCGCGACGAACGCGGCATCGAACTGCGCGTGGCGCCGATCACCGACGCAGGCGAGCTCGACATGGCAGCGTTCGAGGCGCTTCTGGACGACGGCAAAGTGGGGCTGGTCGCAATCACCCATATGTCGAACGTGCTTGGCACCTATACCAACCCGGCGCGGATCGCGCGGATCGCGCACGCGCATGGCGCCAAGGTGCTGTTCGACGGCTCGCAGGCGATCGTGCATCGCGCGGTGGACGTGCAGGCGATCGACGCGGATTTTTACGCCTGGACCGGCCACAAACTGTACGGCCCGACCGGCATCGGCGTGCTATGGGCGCGGCGCGAGCTGCTGGAGGCGATGCCGCCGTTCCTGGGCGGCGGGGAAATGATTTCCTCGGTCACCTACGAACGGTCCAGCTGGGCCGCGGTGCCGCATAAATTCGAGGCTGGCACGCCAGCGATCCTGGAGGGCATCGGCCTCAAGGCCGCCATCGAGTACGTGCAGGCCGTCGGCTATGACGCGATCGCAGCGCATGAGGCCGCATTGACCGAGCACGCTTTGGCTCGCCTGTCCGACATCGAGGGCCTGCGCGTCCTGGGTGCCGCGCAGGACCGCGGTGGGGTGGTGTCGTTCGCGCTCGATCGCGCGCACGCGCATGACGTGGCGACGTTGCTGGATCGGTTCGGCATTGCGGTGCGTGCCGGGCATCACTGTGCGGAACCTCTGATGCATCGGCTGGGCCTGGAGAGCACCGCCCGCGCCAGCTTCGGCATCTACACCACGCCGGGTGAAATCGATACGCTGGCCGACGCGCTGGTGCGCGTGCGGGAGTTCTTCGCATGAGCGTATTGTCGCGGATGCTCCGGTCATGGCCAGGCCTGACCCGGCCATCCACCCAAATCTGTGCCCGCGGGATTCCGCGGCCCGATCGCCGGTGCGCGGATGGCCGGGTCAAGCCCGGCCATGACGAAGCGGATCGCGTCCGATGAACGGCGCGCTCGACGATCTGCGCGATCTGTACCAGGACGTGATCCTGGACCACGGCCGCCACCCGCGCCACGGCCGGCGCCTGACCGCGTTCGACGGTTCGGCCAGGGGCGACAACCCGATGTGCGGGGACCGCGTGGAAGTGTTCGTCCGCCGCGCCGCCGATGGCACCATCGCTGAGGCCGGGTTTGAGGCGCGTGGCTGCGCCATCTCCATCGCCTCCGCCGACCTGATGGCGGAGACCGTCGTTGGCAAAGCGCCGGCGGATGCGCGCGCCCTGTTCGCCGCGTTCCGCGATCTGGTCCGCACCGGAGCCTGCCCCGATTGCGCGCCGTCCCTGACCGAACCGCTGCAACGCCTGGCGCCGTTGGCGGGCGTGCACGAATACCCCTCGCGCGTGAAATGCGCGACTTTGCCTTGGCACGCCCTGATCGCCGCGCTGGATGGCGCGAAGGAGACCAGCCGTGAATGACCCGACCCCCGTCGCCCACGCCGCCTGGACGCCCGATGGCGAAACCGCGGCGCCACCCGGCGAAGCCGCGGTGATCGATGCCATCGCCACCGTGTACGACCCCGAAATCCCGGTGAACATCTATGAACTGGGATTGATCTACGCGATCGAGATCGACGCCGCCGGCACGGTGAAAGTGGAAATGACCCTGACCGCCCCCGGTTGCCCCAGCGCGCAGGAACTGCCCGAACAGGTGCGCGATGCCATCATGGCCATCCCCGGCGTGGCGGATGCCACGGTGGAGACGGTCTGGGACCCACCCTGGGACCCCTCGCGCATGAGCGAAGAAGCGCGCCTGCAATTGAACATGTTCTGACCCGGACCATATCGGACAGCACCATGAGCACCACCACCCGCCGCCCCGTCCGCGCCTTGCCGCCGCTGATGACCTTGACGGATGCCGCCGCCGATCGCCTGCGCGGCCTGTATGCCCGCGGCGAGCAGGGCAAACTGCTGCGCATCGGCGTCAACACCAAGGGCTGTTCCGGCCTGTCCTATGACATGTCCTGGACCGAGACGCCCGGCCCGGGCGATGAGGTCGTGTCCGACAAGGGGCTGACCGTCCTGATCGATCGCCGCGCCAGC
>JAKAZJ010000077.1 GCA_021826565.1 Pseudomonadota bacterium
CGGCGCCGTCTCGCAAGGTCAGCCGCGCGCCCGCGCCAGCCGCATCATGGTCACGCCGATCCGCCACCCGGCGCGCAAAGTACCGGACAGCGACCCCGCCACCTTCGAGCGTCCGCCGGCACGGCAACGATAGGGTAGCGGCACCTCGGTGATCCGCAACCGCGCGCGCGCGGCCAGCATCTGCATCTCCAGATTCCAACCATACCCCATCTCGCGCATCCCCAGCCCGGCCAGCGCGTCGCGGCGGATCGCGCGGAACGCACACATATCGGTGTAGGGAACCCCATACAGCCGCCGCATGACCGCCCCGGCCAGCCGTCCGGCCAACACCTGATGCCAGGCCATCGCGCCCGGCTCCCGCTCGCCCCGGGTGCGCGTGGCCAGCACGAAATCCTGCGCGCCGGCGGCGATCGGGGCGATCAGCCGTTCCATCAGATCGGCGCGGTCGGCGCCATCGCCGTCCAGGAATACCAGGATCGCCGCGGCCGGATCCGCCGCCGCGACGCCGGCGGCACAGGCGCGCCCGTAGCCCCGGCCCGCGTCCAGCACACGGGCGCCGGCGGCGGCGGCGCGCGCGGCGGTCGCATCGGTGCTGCCGCCGTCGGCCACGATCACCTCGCGCTCCGGCAACCCCGGGACTTCGCCGATCACCCCGGCGATCGTGTCGGCTTCGTTCAATGTCGGGATGATGACCGAAACGCGCGGCGCGGATGTCATGGTGCAGCCGCTTCGCGCCGCGCGCACACTCTGCCAGGATAGGTGCCATGACCGACGCGCCCCGCCCGCCGCCGATCCTCGATCACAAGCATCCGCGCGCGCCCTCCGTCTTCCGGCCTGGCAACCTGCTGCGCGAGGCGCGGCGCCAGAAGCGCCTGCCCACGACTCCGGTCCCGGAAATCTGCCTGCTCGACCCCGACGGCGATCTCGATACCGAATTGCGCCGGACCGGCCGCGCTGCCATCGATCCGGACTGGCCCTGCTACCACACCATCCTCACCCGCTTCACCCTGGGTGTCGAGACCATCGGCATCGTTCCGCGCGCGGTCGGCGCCGCGTTCGCCGTGCTGGAAGCGGAACAGCTGTTTGCCGCCGGCTGCCGTCTGCTGCTCAGCGTCACCTCGGCGGGCCAGATCGCCGATCTCGGCCCACCTCCTTATTTCATCCTGATCGACCGCGCGCTGCGCGACGAGGGCACCAGCTACCACTACCTCCCGCCCGCCACCTTCGCCACCGCCGACGCGACCTTGGCCGACCCGATCCACGCAGCACTCCACCCCCTGCCCTTCCCGGTCTATCGCGGCGCCAGTTGGACCACCGACGCCCCGTTCCGCGAGACCGAAGCCGCGATCGCCGCCGCCGCCGCGGCCGGCGCCCTGGCGGTGGAGATGGAGGCGGCCGCGCTCTATGCCTTCGCCACCGCGGGCGGGCATGACGTGGTGTGTTTCGCCCATGTCACCAACCAGATGGCACGCGACGGCGACGATTTCGAGAAGGGCGCGGCAAACGGCACCACCGACCTGCTGCGTTTGCTCGAAGCCGCCGCGGCCGGCTGGCGCGGCCTCACCCGAAAGGAACGCCATGCGACCGAACCCGGTTGACGATGCGATCGCCTTCCTGACCAAGCCGGCCTGGACCACGCCGGCGATCTGGATTCTGCTCGCCGGCAGCGTGGTGTTCGCCCTGCGCGCCCGCCGCGGCGCCGGGGCACGCGATATCGGCATCTGGGCGCTGCGGGTGCTGGTGGGCCTGATGTGGTGGCAGCAATCCTTGTGGAAAATCCCGCCCAACGAAGGCGGCCTGATCTACTGGATGAAGCAGGAGGTCGCCCACGCCGCCATCGCCCTGCAAGCGCAGCTGATCGGTTCCTTCGTGCTGCCGCATATCTCCGTGTTCGGGCCGGCGGTCTATCTGATCGAGGTCGGCATCGGCGCGTCCCTGATCCTGGGCGTGCTCACGCGCGGCTTCGCGCTGCTCGGCCTGGCGATGGCGGCCAATCTCTGGCTCGGGCTCTATTCCGCTCCGGGCGAGTGGCCCTGGACCTATATGTTCCTGGTGATCCTGATGGCGCTGTTCGCGATCGATCCGCCCGGGCGCAGCCTGGGGCTGGACGCACGGATGCGCGGGCGCGGCGGGCGCCTGACCACGTGGTTCGCATAGCCCGTGGCGCAGCCCGGGTACAGCCGCGCGGCGATCGCGGTGATGGCGAAGGCGCCGCGGCCCGGGCAGGTGAAGACGCGCCTGGTGCCGCCGCTGTCACCGGACGAGGCGACAACGCTGAACGCCGCGTTCCTGCGCGACATCTCCGAAACCGTCGCGGCCCTCGGCCGCAGCGTGTCGCTCGATAGTTTCGTCGCCTACGCCCCGGCTGGGGAGGAGGCGCGGTTCGACGGCCTGCTGGCACCGGGCACGAAGCTGGTTCTGGCCGATGGCGCAGGCGCGCCGCCGGGGATCGTGGGGATCGGGGCGTCGCTCTGGCAGGCCTTCGCGACGTTGTTCGGCCGTGGCTACGACCGCGTGTGCCTGGTGAACGCGGACAGCCCGAATCTGCCCGGAGCGTTCCTGGCGGAGGCCTTGGCCGCGCTGGCGCGCGGGCAGGACGGGGTGCTCGGCCCAGCCGAGGATGGCGGCTATTACCTGATCGGCCTGCCCACTGCCGCCGTCGCCGCTGCGTTGCTGCGCGACATCCCCTGGAGCACGGCGGCGGTCACCCGGACCACCCTGACCCGCGCCGCGGCGGCGGGGCTGACGCTGCATCGCCTGCCGGTCTGGTACGATGTGGATCAGCCGACGATTTTGGCGCGGCTGGCCGATGACCTCGCCGCCGACCCGGCGGCGGCGCCGGCGACCGCGGCGGCGCTGACCGCACTCGGGCGCGCGCGGAGTGGCGCGGCGTGAGGGCAAGGCCGTCCGGGTCCGATGCAAGCCGCGTGCGGGCGGAGCGGCTCTGCGGAGCGCTTGTCACGCGGCGGAGGGTGCACGATCCGCGTTGCTCCGAGCGCCCAACGCGGGTTCCATGACGCCAGGGCCGCGCCCGCTCGGCGGCAGCCTGGCCCTGCTCGCCGCGTTGGGGATCGCGCTGACCGGCCTGACCGCGCTCGGTCTGATCCTGGTCGCCGGGCGGCCGGTCGGGAATCCGGGGCCGGAGCGAAGCTTGGCGGTGATCGGGGTCGAACTCGCCGCCGGCGCGCTGTATCTGAGTGCCGCCGCGCTGATCCGCCGCCGCCCACCGCCGCCACGGGCGCTGTGGGTCGTGCTGGCGGCGGCGGCGGCGATGCGGGCGCTGCTGGTCCCGATCGCGCCGCCGCTGTCCTCCGACCTCTATCGTTACGTCTGGGACGGGCGGGTGCAGGCCGCCGGCATCAACCCCTATCGGTATGTTCCCGCCGATCCGCGTCTGGCCCGGCTGCGCGACCGCGCGGTGTTCCCGCATATCAACCGCGCGCGGACCGCGCGCACCATCTACCCACCCGCCGCCGAGCTGATGTTCCGCCTCGCCGCCGCCGTAGCCCCCGGCATCCGCGGCATGAAGCTGGTCATGCTGGGCTGCGATCTGGTCGCCATCGGCGGATTGCTCGCGCTGCTGCGGCTGGCGGAGCGCCCGGCGGCCGAGGTGCTGCTGTACGCCTGGGCGCCGCTGCCCGTGTGGCAGTTCGCCGCCGACGGGCATGTCGATGCACTGGCCGCCGCGCTGGTCACGCTCGCGCTGCTGGCCGGCGCACGCGCGCGCCGCGGCACCGCCGGGGCGCTGCTGGCCGGTGCCGCGCTGGTGAAGTTCCTGCCGGTGGCAATCGCACCGGCGTTATGGCGCCGCTGGGACTGGCGGACCCTGGCCGGGTTCGTCGTAACGGCGGGGCTGATCTACGCGCCCTATCTGGGCCTGGGCGCGCGCGTGTTCGGCTTCCTGCCCGGTTATGCGGCGCAGGAGGGCCTGCTGTCCGGACGTGGCATTTTCCTGCTCGACCTGATCCGCTTGGCGACCCCTTTGCCCGGTTGGGCCGGCTATGCCTACGCCGCGGCGCTGACGGCGGGGCTGCTGGCGTTGGGGCTGACGGTGGGGTTCGGCGCGCAGTTGCCCACCGCCCCAGGCCCGCGCATCGCCGCGATGGCGCAATCCGCGGCACTGTTGGGGACCGTCGCGGTGATCGGCGTCTCGCCGCATTATCCGTGGTATCCGGGCTGGCTGGTGCCGCTGGCCTGCCTGGCGCCGGCGCCGTCCCTGCTATGGCTGATCGCGGCCAGCCCGCTGCTGACCCTGGACCCGGCGCATCACCCGGGGATCGCCGCCCTGGTCTATCTGCCCACCGCCGCGCTGGCGCTGGCCGCCGCCGCAAGGAACCGAGGATGACCGCCGACCCACGTCGCTATTTCGAATCCGTCACCGACCGCGCGCCCGAAGCCGCCGCCCCGCCGGTCTGCCTGTATCTGGAAGTCACCAACCGCTGCAACCTGTTATGCGAGACCTGCCCGCGCACGTTCGAAACCCTGGAACCCCCCGCCGACATGGACTGGGGCCTGTTCACCCGCATCGTCGATCAACTCCCGTCGCTGTCGCGCGCCGTGCTGCACGGCGTCGGCGAGCCGATGCTGGTGCGCGCCCTGCCGCGCATGGTGCGCTACCTGAAGGACCGCGGCGTCTATGTGTTGTTCAACACCAACGGCACGCTGCTGTCGCCGCGCCGCGCCGAGGCGCTGATCGCGACCGGACTCGACGAGCTGCGGGTTTCGCTGGACGCCGCCACGCCCGAGGCGTTCCTGCGGGTGCGCGGCAAGCCGCTGTTCGGGCGCATCCTGGCCAATCTGCGCGCGTTCACCGCCCTGCAGCGCACGCTGGGCGCAACCACCCCGCGCGTCTCGTTGTGGCTCACGGGACTACGCGAAACGATCGCCGAACTGCCCGACTTCGTCCGCCTGGCCGCGGAACTGGGCGTGCGCGAGGTGTATCTGCAACGTCTGGTCTATGACGACACCGGCCGCGGCCTGGCCCGCCCCGACCAGGCGTTGTTCGCGCAGTTGGCGGCGGCGGAGGATGGCCCGATCGCCGCGGCCACCGCCTTGGCGGCGACGCTCGGCGTGCGCCTGGATGCGTCCGGGGCGACCGAACCGGGCCTGTCGCTGCAACCGGGCGATGACCCGCTGCCCTGGTCCGGTTGCCGGCGGCCGTGGTCGCTGATGTATATCACCGCCAACGGACGTGCCCTGCCCTGCTGCATCGCCCCGTTCTCGTCGCGCGATTATGCCGCCTACACGCTGGGCGATGCCACGCAGGACGATCTGCGCGCGATCTGGAACGGCCCGGCGTATCGCGACTTCCGCGCCGCGCTGCTCGGCGACACGCCGCCGGCGCCGTGCGAGGGCTGCGGCGTGCGCTGGAGCCTGTGATACCAACCGATGGAATTGCCGACGCTTCCGGCAATTCCGTCGGTTCGTATCACGCGCCGGGTTGGCGGGCGGTGGTGCGTCAAACGACGCATCATACCAGCCGGCGCATGGGTCAGCGGTGTTGCCCTCTGGTATGACGCACCGGCTACTCAGCGCACACCCCGGATGGCGGCAATCCGGTGCCTCCCCCATGTTGTCGTCATGACCCAGTCTCTCCCCGCCGAACAGCTTCTCTGGCAGCAGGTCCTGGCCCGCGTGCCGGGGGATTTCATCTATGCCGTCACCACCATGGGCATCTTCTGCCGCCCCGGCTGCCCGTCGCCGCCGCCGCTGCGGCGCAACACCCGCTTCTTCGCCGACGCCGCCGCGGCGCAAACCGCCGGGTTCCGCCCGTGCAAACGCTGCGACCCACTCGGCGCCCGCGCGCGCCTGGCGGCCGAAGTGGTCCGCGATGCCTGCGCCACGATCGAGGCCGCCGAGGTCCCGCCGCCGCTCGACGCGATGGCGGCCCGCGCCGGCTATTCCCGGTTTCATTTCCTGCGGATGTTTCGCGCCCATACCGGCCTGACCCCGCGCGCCTATGCCGCCGCCGCGCGCGCGCGTCGCCTGGACGCGGCGCTGGCCGGCGGGGCGCGGGTGGCGGATGCGGTGGCCGAGGCCGGGTATGGCTCGGAAAGCCGGGTCTATGAGAGCGGCGGCGCGCTGCTCGGCATGACCCCCGGCCGGGCCCGCCGCGGCGGCGCCGGCGAGACGCTGCGCTATGGCCTGTCGGACTGTCCGTTCGGGAAGCTGCTGGTGGCGGTAAGCGGGCGCGGCGTGGCGTTTGTCGGCTTCGCCGAGCCGGCGGCGGCGCTGGAGGCGGCGCTGGCCCGGCGCTTCCCCCACGCCACGCTGCGGCACGACGATGCGGGTGTCGCGGTGCTGCTGGACGACGTGCGGGCGGCGATCGCCGAGCCGGGCGCGGCGGCGGCGCTGCCGCTCGATCTGCGCGGGACGGCGTTCCAACTGCGGGTGTGGGAGGCGCTGCGGCGCATTCCCGCCGGTGAGACGCGCAGCTATGCGGCGCTGGCCGAGATGGCCGGGGCGCCGGGGGCAGCGCGGGCGGCGGGGGCGGCGGCGGGGGCAAACCCGGTGGCGCCGCTGGTACCGTGCCATCGCGCGGTGGGGACGGATGGACGCCTGCACGGGTATCGCTGGGGCCTGGCGCGCAAGCAGGCGTTGCTGGATGCCGAACGCGCCGGCGCCTGAGGCGGACGGACGATTCAGCCTGCAAGCTGTGTCGGACGCTGCGCAAGCCGCGCCGCCGCAATCCGGTCGCGTCGGCAAGGCCTACGACCACGTCGAATCGGCGCGCGCCCCTTCCGGCGCCGGTGCGGAGATGGAATACTCGGTACTGCGTCGCACGAGGTCGCGCATGGACATCCTGCCCTCCCCGATCGGTCAGGCGCTGCCGCGGCGCGAAGATCCGCGCCTGCTGCGCGGCCTCGGCCGGTTCCACGACGATCTCGCGATCCCCGGCGCCCTGCACGCCGTGTTCGTCCGCAGCCCGCATGCCGCCGCGCGGATCGTTGCGATCGACACGGCGGCGGCACGCGCCGCGCCGGGCGTGGTGGCGGTGCTGACCGGCGCGGATATCGCCCGCCTCGCCACGCCGCTGCGCCTCGCCCCGCCGATCGAGGGCCTGCATCCCGTCACCATGCCGCCGCTGCCGGCCGAGGCGGTGCGCATGGTGGGCGATCCGGTCGCGCTGGCGATCGCCACCACCCGCGTCCAGGCCGAGGAAGCCGCGGAGCGGATCACGGTGACGTACGCACCTGGCCCGGCGGTTGCCTCGGTCGCCGCCGCGTCCGCTCCGGGGGCGCCGCTGGTGGATCCGTCGCTGCCTTCCAACCTGGTGTCGCACCAGCATTTCGCCACGCCAGGCCTGGCGCGCGCCTTCGCCGCCGCGTCCCGCATCGTGACCGCGCGCTTCGTCCAGCACCGCCAGACCCATGCGCCGATGGAACCGCGCGGCTGCATCGCCGACTGGGATCCGGGCCGGCAGCATCTCACGCTGCATGTCGGCACCCAGGCGCCGCACCCGTATCGCACCGCGCTGGCGGCCCGGCTGGGGCTGTCGGAAGCGCAGGTCACGGTTCGCGCGCCGGATATGGGCGGCGGATTCGGCC
>JAKAZJ010000078.1 GCA_021826565.1 Pseudomonadota bacterium
CGCCTCGGCCACCAGAATGGCGAAGCAGGCGCCGGATTCCAGCTATCAGGGGATGCGGTCCGACGACGCGCAGTTCCGCCTGGCCGATCCGCGCCTGCTGGAAACGGCCGACGAATGGGGCGATGATATCCAGTTGCAGATACTCAGCATCTTTCCCGGTTTCATCCTCCAGCAGATCCATAACTCGGTCGCCGTGCGCCAGGTGTTGCCGAAGGGGGTGGCCGAGACGGATCTGAACTGGACCCTGCTCGGCTTCACCGACGATCCGCCCGATCTGCGCCGCATGCGTCTGCGCCAGGGCAATCTGGTGGGGCCGGCCGGGTTCGTTTCGATGGAAGACGGCTGCGTCGGCGGTTTCGTCCAGCGCGGCGCGGCCGCCGCCGCCGCTGCGCAATCGGTGATCGAAATGGGCGGGGCGGACGCCGATAGCCAGGAAACGCGGGCCACCGAATCCTCGGTGCGCGGCTTCTGGAAACATTGGCGCGCGGTGATGGGACTATGAGCGCCGATCTGCTGTTCCGCCTCGCCGCACTCAACGCCGCCTATGCCGACGCGATCGATTCCGACCGGCTGGAAGACTGGCCGGGATTCTTCGCCGATCCCTGCCGCTACGTCATCACCACCGCGGAAAACCACCGCGCCGGCCTGTCCGCCGGCGTGGTCTGGGCGGATGGCCGGGCGATGCTGGCCGATCGCGTCGCCGCCCTGCGGCGGGCGAATATCTATGAACGGCAGGCGTATCGCCACATCCTGGGGATGCCGCTGATCCGCGCCGTCACCGCCGATGGCGTCCGTGCCGAAACCCCGTTCCTGGTCGCGCGCATCCTGCGCGACGGCCGTACCGATCTGTTTGCGACCGGTATCTGTCTGGATCTGGTGCGGCTGGACCCGGCGCCGTGCTATGGCGAACGCATCGTGGTCTGCGACAGCGCCCGCTTCGACACCCTGCTGGCGCTGCCGCTATAGCGGAGGAAACCAACATGCCCCCCTTGCCCCGCCTGCCCGAACGCCTGCATCACCACGCCTATGTCGTGGCCGACCAGGAAACCAATCGCCGCTTCTTCGAAGACACGCTGGGCCTGCCTCTGGTCGCGACCTGGTGCGAAACCCCGCGCCATCCGCTGACCGGGGTCCCCACGCCGATGTGCCATACGTTCTTCGCGCTGGCCGATGGCGGCGCGCTGGCGTTCTTCCAGTTCGCCGATCCCGCGATGCACCGGCTTTGCGTCACCGATACGCCGCCACGGGTACGCAGCTTCGACCACATCGCCTTCAAGGTCGATGACGAGACCTACACCGCCATCGTCGCCCGCCTGCACGCGGCCGGCGATCCGGTGCGTGAGACCGATCACGGCTATTGCCGATCGTGCTACGCGACCTCCCCGGACGGGCTGATCGTGGAGTTCACCGTGGATCCGCCGGACGCCGATGCGATCGCGGCGGCGCGCCGCGCCGATGCCCATGCCGAGCTGTCGCGCTGGCTCGGCGGCGATCACCGCCCCAACAACGCATTGCGCGGCGCTCACGCGGCGTAAGCGGCCAGCGCGGCGCGCAGCTCGGCCACCACCGGCGCCCAGTCCCGGTCCGGTCCCTGACGGAACAGCCGCGCCGTGGGATACCACGGACTGTCCGCGCGATCCTGCATCCAGCGCCAGTCGGGACTGTCGCGCAGCAGGATCCACACCGGGCGGCCCAGCGCGCCGGCCAGATGCGCGACCGCGGTATCGACCGTCACCACCAGGTCGAGCGCGGCGATCAGGGAGGCGGTGGCATCGAAATCGGGCAGTTCCGCATCGTGCAGCGCGATGCGCCCGTCGCGTTCGGCCCAGACGCGGTGTTCGTTGGTCATCTCGATCTGCAGCGCGTGGAAGCCCGCACCGGGCAGGTCCAGCAGCGGCGCCAGATCGGGCAGCGGGATCGAGCTGCGCCGCGAATGGCGCGATCCCCACCAGCACAAGCCGATGTTCGGCCCCGCCGGAAGCCGCGTCCGCCAGCGCGCGACCGCGGCCGGATCGGGCGTCAGATACGGGATCGCGGCCGGGATCGTCGCCACGGTGGTGGCAAACATCAGCGGCAGGCTCAGCAGCGAGACGGTCAGATCATGCTCCGGCTCCGCTTCGTCTTCCGCGATCACGCTGGTCAGGGCCGGCATCCGCGACAGCAGCGTTACCTGATCGGCATAGGTGCTCAGGCTGACCGCGCCGGCATGGGCGGCCAGCAGCGCGGCATAGCGGATGAAATGCAGCACGTCGCCGCGCCCCTGTTCGCGCCGGATCAGCACGTGCCGGCCGGCGCAGGCGGCAAGGTCCGGGATCACCGGCAGCGGCTGGTCACGCTCGGCCGCATCGCGGAATCCCTCGATCTCCCAACGGCGTTCGTATAGCGGCCAGGCTTCGGCGTAGTGCCCCAGGGCGAGCAGCGACAGGCTCATGTTCCACTCGGCGCGCGCGGCTCCGGGGGCCAGCGCCAGCCAGGCGCGCCCCACCGCCAGTGCTGCTTCGTGATCGGAACGTTCCACCAGCGCGGCGGCCAGCGATTCCAGCACCAGCGGGCGCTTCTCCGCTTCCCCCGGTCCCGGTGGGACGGCCAGGATCGCGCGGTAGCAGTCGATCGCGGCGGCGAACTCGTCCAACCGGGCCAGCCCCAGCCCCATGTTGTAAAGCGCCGGAGCGAAGCCCGGGCGGGCGCCCAGCGCGGCGCGATACGCATCCAGCGCCGCCAGATCCGCCCCCAGCCGACGCAGCGCGTTGCCGCGGTTGTTGTGCGCATCCGCCAGCGTCGGGTCCAGCGCGGTCGCCTGGGCATAGGCGGTGACTGCGTCCTGGTTGCGTTCCAACGCCAGCAACGCATTGCCCTGATGGTAACGGATGCGACCGTCATCGGCACATAGCAGGGCGGCTCTTTCCAGCGGCGCGATCGCTTCCGCCGGGGCGCCGGATTCGGTCAGGATCACGCCCAGCAGATGCAGCGCCGCGACGTCGTCCGGCTGCGCTGCCAGCGCCTGCTCGCACAGGGCACGCGCTTCCCCGAACGCCCTGGCCGCATAGCGCGCCTGGGCAACCTCCAGCACGGGAGGCGCCGGAGTGAGGCGGAACCGGTGGGTCAGGCTGTATTCCATGGCCCTCGATGCCATCGGCCGCGAGAGGCGATAGGTGGGGACGCAAGCCGGTCGGTCAAGCCTAGAATCGGCCGAATCGAGCGCGATTGATCCGGATCAGTGCCGGTCCCGCGGCGCGGGGGAGAATCCCGCCCGCCGCATTCCGCGGTATGAAACGGAGCCCCCGATGTCCTGTTCCCCCGACGCGCCCGATCGCCGCCGTCTGCTGCTGCTTGCGCTGGCCGGCGCTGCGTTGCCGATCCTGCCCGCCGTGGCGGCCGCGGCGGACGCGCCGACCAAGGCCGCCAAGACGGCCGCGCACTACCAGGATCATCCGAAGGCCGGAAACATGTGCGGGCATTGCCGCTTCTACATCGCCAAGGGCGGCGCGCCCGGTAAGGGCATGATGGGCGCGGCGATAGGGCCGGGGATGATGGCCGACGGCACCTGCCAGATCGTCGCCGGCGCGATCAGCCCGCGGGGCTGGTGCCAGTTCTACGCCCCGCTCAAAGCCTGAGCCGGTCCGGCTTCAAGGTGGCAGGCGACCGCTTGGCCCGGCGCCAGCTCGCGCAGCACCGGCGGCTCGACCCGGCAGCGGTCGAACACGAACGGGCAGCGGGTGTGGAAATGGCAGCCGGGCGGCGGGTGGATCGGGCTGGGCACGTCGCCGGTGAGGATCATCCGCGCGCGTTTCGCGGTCGGGTCCGGCACCGGCACCGCCGATAGCAGCGCGCGCGTATAGGGGTGGCGGGGCGTGGCGAACAGCGTGCGTCGGTCCGCCACCTCCACCAGCTTGCCGAGATACATCACCGCGACGCGATGCGTCAGATGTTCGACGATCGCGAGATCGTGGCTGATGAACAGCAGCGCCAGCCCCAGCGCGTCCTGCAACTCGGCCAGCAGGTTGACGATCTGCGCCTTCACCGAGACGTCCAGCGCGGAGACCGCTTCGTCGCAGACGATCAGATCTGGCTCCGGCGCCAACGCGCGCGCGATGCCGATGCGTTGGCGCTGGCCGCCGGAGAATTCGTGCGGGAACCGGTCCAGCGCATCGCGCGGCAGCCGCACCTGATCGAGCAGCGCCAGCAGCCGCGCCTCCAGCGCCGCGCCTTTCGCCAATCCGAAATTGCGGATCGGCTCGGCCAGGATCTCGCGCACTTTCATGCGTGGCGACAGCGAGGAGAACGGGTCCTGGAATACCACCTGCATGCGCCGCCGCATCCGGCGCAATTCGGGTCCGGGCATGGTATCGATGCGCGCGCCGTCCAGACGGACTTCGCCGGAGGTAGGCGCCAGCAGCCGCAGGACGGCGCGGCCGACGGTGGATTTGCCGCAGCCGGATTCGCCCACCAGCGACAGGGTCTCGCCGCGGGCGACGGCGAAGGTGACGCCGTCCACCGCGTAAACCTGCCCGGTGGTGCGCCCCAGAAGCCCGCCGCGCAGCGGAAAATGCTTGCGTAGATCGGTGACTTCCAGCAACGGGGTCATGCGGCCTCGGCGTGGTGGCAGGCGACCAGGTGGTCCGGCGCCAGCGCGCGGATGGCCGGGGCGGAGGTGTGGCACAGCGCGTCGGCCTGCCCGCAACGCGCCGCGAACGGGCAGCCGACGATGCGCGCACGCAATGACGGCACCAGGCCGGGAATCTCGGCCAGCCGCGCGCGTCCCGCGCCCTCCGCCGCGCCGCCCAGCCGCGGCACCGCCCCCATCAGCCCGCGCGTGTAGGGGTGCAGCGGGCGGGCGAACAAGGCGTCCACCGGCGCTTCTTCCACCTTGCGTCCCGCATACATCACCACCACCCGTTCGGCGGTTTCCGCCACCACGCCCAGATCATGGGTAATCAGCATGATCGCCGAGCCGATGCGCTGTTTCAGTCCGCGCATCAGATCCAGAATCTGCGCCTGGATGGTGACATCCAGCGCGGTGGTGGGTTCGTCGGCGATCAGCAGCTTCGGGTTGCACGCCAGCGCCATCGCGATCATCACCCGCTGGCGCATCCCGCCCGAGAGCTGGTGCGGGTATTCGCGTACCCGCCGTTCCGGAGCGGGAATCCCGACCAGGACCAGCGTCTCGATCGCGCGCGCCTCGGCCGCGGCGGCGGTCAGTTGTTGGTGCAGACGCAGCGTTTCGGTGATCTGCCGGCCGATGGTCAACACCGGGTTGAGGCTGGTCATCGGCTCCTGGAAGATCATCGCGATCTCGTTGCCGCGGATGCGCCGCATCTCCGCTTCCGGCAGCGCCAGCAATTCGCGCCCCTGGAACCGGATCGACCCGGCGATGCGTCCCGGTGGCGTGGCGATCAGGCGCAGGATCGACATCGAGGTGACGGATTTCCCGCAGCCCGATTCGCCGACGATCGCCAGCGTTTCGCCGGCGGCGACGGTGAAGGACAGGCCCTCGACCGCGCGCACCACGCCGTCCGGCGTGCCGAAATGCGTTTGCAGCGCCGTGACTTCCAGCAGTTGCGTCACAGGCGCTTGGCCAGCCGGGGGTCCAGCGCGTCGCGCATCCCATCGCCCAGCAGGTTCACCGCCAGCACCGTGACCGACAGGAAGGTCGCCGGGAAGAACACGATATAGGGCTTGATCTCCCACAGCGCGCGGCCCTCCGCCATGATGTTGCCCCAGCTTGGGATGATCGGCGGCGTGCCGGCGCCGATGAAGGACAGGATCGCTTCGGTGATCATGGCGGACGCGCAGGTGAAGGTGGCCTGCACCAGCAAGGCCGCCATGGTGTTGGGCAGGATGTGACGCCAGATCAGCCGCGGCGTGCGGGTGCCGGCGGCGATCGCGGCTTCCACGAAGGGCTGCTCGCGCAACGACAGCACGACGCCGCGGACCAGGCGCGAGACGCGCGGGAATTCCGATACCGAGATCGCGAAGATCACGTTACCGACCGAGGCCTGGGTCAGCGCCATCAGCGCGATCGCGAGCAGGATCGGCGGGATCGACATCAGCCCGTCCATCACCCGCATCAGGATCCCGTCCAGGAACCGCACGAACCCCGCCGTCACCCCGACCAGCGTGCCGGCGGCGGCGGCGCAGAACGCCACGGAAAACCCTACGCCGAGCGAAATACGTGCGCCATACAGCGTGCGCGAATACACATCCCGCCCCAGCATGTCGGTGCCGAACCAGTGCCGCGCCGAGGGGTCCGCCAGCCGGTGGATCGGATCGATCGCGATCGGATCGACGGTGCCGAGGAACGGGGCGAACACCGCGATCGCCACCATCGCCACCAGGATCGCCGCCCCCAGCGCGGCGGTGGGATGGCGGCGGAGGAAGGTGCGCACCACGCCGCGGCGCAGCACCGGGGGCAGCACGTCGGGCAGCGAAGGGGCGGCGGCGCTCAATAGCGGATCCTCGGGTCGAACACGGTGTAGAGCAGATCGACGATCAGGTTCACCACCACATAGGTGAACGAGAACAGCAGGACCACGCCCTGGATCACCGGGTAGTCCCGTTGCAGGATAGCATCGGTCGTCAGCCGGCCAAGGCCGGGAATGGCGAACACGCTTTCCGTCACCACCGCGCCGCCGATCAGCAGCGCGACACCGGAGCCGATCACGGTGACGATCGGGACCGCGGCGTTCTTCAGCGCATGGACGAACAGGATCCGCCCCATCCCCATGCCCTTGGCGCGCGCGGTGCGGACATAGTCCTGACTGAGCACCTCCAGCATCGTCGCGCGCGTGATGCGCGCGATCAGCGCGATGTAGATCATCCCGAGCGCGACCGAGGGCAGGATCAGCGTGCGCAGGAACGGCCAGAGCCCGTCCGACAGCGAATGGAACCCCTGCACCGGCAACCAGCCCAGCTTCAATCCGAAGCCCCAGGCGAGCAGATACCCGACCACGAAGACCGGGGTGGAAAACCCGAACACCGCCAGCGCCATCACCGCGCGGTCGATCCAGGACCCCTGCTTGGCCGCGGCCAGCACGCCAAGCGGGATCGCGATCACGATCGCGAGCACCGTGCTGAACAGCATCAGCGACAAGGTGGGTTCCAGCCGCTGCGAGATCATGGTGGTGACCGGCAGGCCGGTGAAGATGGATTTCCCCAGATTGCCATGCAGGATCTGCCACAACCAGGTGCCGAAGCGGGTCAGGAACGGCTGATTCAGCCCCAGCGAGACGCGGATGGCCTGGACTTGCGCCGCGGTGGCCTGATCGCCGGCGATCACCGCGGCCGGATCGCCCGGGGCCAGATACAGCAACCCGAATACGACGAAGGCGACGATCAGCATCACCGGGATGGTCGCGGCGATCCGCCGCAGCGCGTACGACAGCATCGCGTCAGGCCGCGCCCGAACAGCGCATCGGATCACAGCGCATCGGATCACGGTGCATCGGATACTGGGTCCCTGGTGCCATACGTCTTCTTCTTTCGGCCCCGCATAGGCGGAGCCGGCTGAGGTTGCGAGGCCGTATGCAGCTGTTCCCCGCGCCGT
>JAKAZJ010000079.1 GCA_021826565.1 Pseudomonadota bacterium
GAAGGTGTCGCGGTCGTGGTGGGCGTGGTGGAAACCCATGGCCGGGCGGAGACCGAGGCGCTGCTCGTCGGTCTCGAAACGATCGCGCGCCGCCAGGTGGACTACAAGGGCCATAACTTGGTCGAGATGGACCTCGACGCGATCCTGGCGCGGCGGCCAGCGCTGGTCCTGGTCGATGAACTGGCGCACAGCAATGCGCCCGGCTCGCGCCACGCCAAGCGCTATCTGGACGTGGAGGAACTGCTCGCCGCCGGCATCGACGTCTATGCCACGCTGAACATCCAGCATGTTGAGAGCCTGACCGACCTGGTGGAACGCATCACGCGCATCCGGGTGCGCGAACGAGTGCCGGATTCCGTCATCGACCGTGCCGATGAGGTCGAAATGATCGACCTGACGCCGGAGGACCTGATCCAGCGCCTGCACGAAGGCAAGGTGTACGTGCCGGAACAGGCAGCGCGCGCGGTCCGGCACTATTTCTCGGCCGGCAATCTGACCGCGCTGCGCGAACTGGCGCTGCGCCGCACCGCGCAGCGGGTCGATGCGCAGATGCTGAGTTATATGCGGGCAAATGCGATAAGCGGCCCCTGGCCGGCCGGGGAACGGGTGCTTGCTTGCGTGGACGATGGCCCGGGCGCGGACGCGCTGGTGCGTCATGCCAAGCGTCTGGCCGATCACCTGCGCGCGCCCTGGGCGGTGATCCATGTCGAGACGGCGCCGGTTGGCCGCCGCGACGACGCGGCCCAGGATCGGGTGGCCGAGGCATTGCGGCTGGCCGAGCGTCTTGGCGCCACCGCCGTCACGATCCCGGGCCAGGACGTGGTGGACACGGTTCTGGACTACGCGCGCCAGCATAATTTCTTCCATGTGATCATCGCCCGTGCCCGCCGCACCGGCTGGCACGGCCGGCTGCGCGGCGCGGTGGAGCGGCGGCTGATTCGTCGCGCCGGCGATCTTGCGATCCATCTGCTGCCGACCCCGGTGGAGATGTCGCCCCAGGCCGCCCGATCGATTCCCACCGATCGCGGGCTCGCGCCGGCACCGTTTCTGGGCAGCACGGGGATCGTGTTCGCCGGGGTACTGGTCGCGCTTGGGATGCGCCAGCTGCTTGCTGGTTCCGACGTGGCGCTGGTGTTCCTGACCGCGGTGCTGGTCTGCGCCATCGGCTACGGATTATGGCCGTCGCTGCTGGCCTGCCTGCTCAGCGCGTTGGCCTACAACTTCTTCTTCCTGCCCCCGCTCTATACTTTCACGATCGCCGATCCCGCGAACGTGGTCGCGCTGTTCTTCTTCACCATGGTGGCGCTGCTCGCCAGCAACCTGGCAGCGCGGTTGCGCGCGCAGGCGATCGCGGCGCGGGAACGGGCGAAGACCACCGAGGATCTCTACCAGTTCAGCCGCAAGCTTGGCCTGGCGGTAGAGATGGACGACCTGCTCTGGGCGATCGCGCATCAGGTCGCGCTGATGCTGAAGCTGCGCGTGGTGCTGCTGCTGCCGGAAGCCGGCGCGCTGTCCGTACGCGCCGGTTACCCGCCCGAAGATCTGCTGGCCGAGGCCGATCTCGCCGCCGCGACCTGGACTTGGCAACACACCAGCCCGGCCGGCCGCGGATCGGAAACGCTACCCGGCGGCAAATGGCTGTTCCTGCCGATGCGCACGGGGCGCGGCCCGGTGGGCGTGGTCGGCATCGATCGCGACGCGCCGGGGCCGCTGTCGCCCGAGCAACATCGCCTGCTGATCGCGTTGACCGATCAGGCGGCGCTGGCGATCGAACGGGTCCGGCTGGTGGAGGACCTGGACCGCGCCCGCCTGGCGGCCGAGGCGGATCGGCTGCGCGCGGCACTGCTCACCTCCATCTCGCATGATCTGCGCACGCCGCTCGCCTCGATCCTCGGCTCGGCCAGCAGCCTCGCCGCGCATGACGCGGCGCTGGACAAGCCGGCGCGGGCCGCGCTGACCCGGACTATCCAGGAGGAGGCCGAGCGGCTCAATCGGTTCATCGGCAACCTGCTCGACATGACCCGGCTGGAAGCCGGGCGGGTGACGCCGGAGGAGGGGCTGGCCGATCTATCGGATGCGGTCGGCGCGGCGCTGCGGCGGGCGGAGAAGATCCTGGCGGGGCATCGCGTGCGGCTCGATCTGCCGGAAGATCTGCCGATGCTCGCGATCGATATGGTGTTGTTCGAGCAGGTGCTGTTCAACCTGCTGGACAACGCCGCGAAATACGCGCCCGCCGGGACTGCGATCCTGCTGCGTGCGCGCCGCCACGACCGCCGGGTTCGGGTGGAAGTGCTGGACGAGGGACCAGGGGTTCCGGCGGCGGACCTGGGCCGGATTTTCGACAAATTCTATCGTGCGCCGGCCACCGACCGCCGCCCCCCGGGCATCGGCCTGGGTCTTGCGATCTGCCGCGGGTTCGTGGAAGCGATGGGCGGGACAATCACCGCGGCGAACCGCACCGACCGCGCCGGGGCGGTGTTCGCCATCGATCTGCCGGAGCCGGCATGATGAGCAGCGGGCTACGCATATTGGTGGTTGACGACGAGCCCGCGATCCGCCGCTTCCTGCGCGCCGGCCTGCGCGCGGCCGGCCATCTGCCGATCGAGGCGGAAACGGCCCAATCCGCGCTGGACGCGATCGGCCGGGGCGAAGCAGATCTGGTGGTGCTCGATCTCGGGCTGCCCGACCTGGACGGGATCGCGGTGATCCAGCGGCTGCGCCAGGGCGGCAACATGCTGCCGATCATCGTTCTGTCCGCGCGCGATGCCGAGGCGGCGAAAGTGGCGGCGCTGGACGCCGGGGCGGATGATTACGTCACCAAGCCGTTCGGCATCGATGAGCTGCATGCGCGAATCCGCGCCGCCGAGCGGCACCGGCTGCAACGTCAGGGCGAGGAGGCCGTGTTTCGCTCCGGTGACCTGACCATCGACCTGGTACGCCGCATCGTGACCCTGCGCGGCGCGGACGTGAAGCTGACGCCGAAGGAATACGACCTGCTGCGCCTGCTGGCCGCCCATGCCGGCAAGGTGCTGACGCACCGCATGCTGCTGCGCGGCCTGTGGGGCGGGGCGGCGGATGTGCAAAATCTTCGCATCTACATTCGCACCCTGCGTCAGAAGATCGAGGCCGAACCGGACCGGCCGGCGCTGATCGTCACCGAGACGGGCGTGGGCTACCGTCTGCGCCTGCTCGATCCGCCGGCGGGCGCGGGCGCGGATGCCGGGCAGCGGCGGACACTCTGAAGGAGAAGACCGGCTCGCTATGGATATCGGCATGTTCCTGTCGCCCGAGCACGTGGTGCTCGGCCTGGCGGCCACCAACAAGGCGGCGCTGCTGGACGCGCTGGCGCGTCGGATCGCGCCGACCGCCGACCTGGCCGCTTCGGCGATCGTCACGGCGCTGGCGGCGCGCGAGCAGCTTGGTTCCACCGGACTGGGGCGCGGCTTCGCCCTGCCACATGCGCGGTTGGCCGGCCTGTCGCGCGCCGTGGGTCTGTTCGCCCGCCTGGCGGCCCCGGTGGCGTTCGAGGCGATCGATGCGGCCCCGGTCGATCTCGTGTTCCTGCTGCTGACGCCGAGTGAACCGGGCGGAGGGCATCTGACGGCGCTGGCAACGATCTCGCGGCGGCTGCGCGACGAGCGGGTCGCGGCGGAATTGCGCGCCGCCGGCGTGGCCGGGGACGCCTATCGTCTGCTGACGTCGCCGCCCGGCTCCACAGACGGCATCGGCAGTCCGGTATAGATCTCGCTCATCGCCTGCTGCGCCGCGCGCGATCCCACCAGGGCAGCGAACTCCGCCGCCTGCATCCGTTGCTCGAACCCCGGCAGATCGGGGAACCGGTGCAGCATGGTGGTCATCCACCACGAGAAGCGTTCCGCTTGCCACACCCGCGCCAGCGCCTGCGCGGAATAGGCATCCAGCCCGGCATCGCTCCGCTCGGCGTAATGTTCCGCGAATGCGGCGGCCAGGCGGGCCACGTCGCCGATCGCCAGGTTCAGCCCCTTTGCCCCGGTCGGCGGTACGATATGCGCCGCGTCGCCGGCCAGGAACAACCGGCCGAAGCGCATCGGCTCGGCAACGAAGCTGCGCAGCGGCGCCACGCTTTTCTCGATGCTCGGCCCGGTCTGCAACGCCTCCGCCGCCGCTGCCGGCAGCCGTCGGCGCAACTCGTCCCAGAACGTGGCGTCGGACCAGGCAGCCGGGTCCGCATCCGCCTCGCACTGCACGTAATAGCGCGAGCGCGTGCGGCTGCGCATCGAACACAGTGCGAAGCCGCGGTCATGCGCGGCGTAGATCAGTTCGTCCGACACCGGCGGCCGATCAACCAGCACGCCGAGCCAGCCGAACGGGTACATCCGCTCGAAACAACGCATCGAAGCCGCCGGCACCGCGGCGCGCGAGACGCCGTGGAACCCGTCGCAGCCGGCGATGAAGTCGCAGTCCAACCGGTAGGTCCGCCCGTCCTTGCGCCAGGTCAGGTGCGGATGCGGCGTGTCGAAATCCGCCGGCGTCACATCCTCGGCGTCATAGATCGTGCTGCCGCCGGAGGCCGCGCGCGCATCCATCAGATCGTGGGTGATCTCGGTCTGGCCGTACACCATGACCTCGCGGCCGATCAGGTCGTGAAAATCGATGCGGTGCTGCGCGCCGTGAAACGCGATCGCCACGCCGTGATGCGCCAGGCCCTCGGCCTCCATCCGCGCGCCCACCCCGGCCTGGTTCAGCAGGTCGCGCGCGCCGTGTTCCAATACACCGGCGCGGATGCGCGACAGCACGTAGTCCGGGGACCGCCGCTCCAGGATGACCGCGGCGATGCCGGCCCGTTCCAGCAGGCGGCCGAGCAACAGCCCGGCCGGGCCGGCGCCGATGATTGCGACCTGGGTGTGCATGGACGGGCTCCATCAACGGGGATTCGCGCCGTATTACCCCCGCCTGGGCGGCCCGTGTCCAGCACCGATCACGAGGCGGCCTTGACCGGCTCCGCCGCCCGCGCGCGGTGCCCGCTAAGCTCTGCCCCGGCGGCCGGGTTCAGCCACAGCGACACCACCGGGGCCAACATTGCCAGCCCGCCCACCACGATGAAGGCGACCGAGAAATCCGACAATTCCGGCACCGCGTGTCCGCGCGTTGCCATGGACCCGGCCAGTGCCGCGGCCGAGAACGCGATCCCAAGCGACAGCATCATCTGTTGCTGGGTGGTATAGAAGCTAGTGGCCGACGACATCTCGGCCCGCGGTATCTCAGCATAGGCAATGGTGTTGTAGGCCATGAACATCAGCGACTGGAAGAATCCGCCGGCGATCAGCACCGCGTAGATCCCCGCGTCCGGCCAGGACGGCCGGAATGCCGCGCAGGCCATCAGCAACCCGGTGGCCAGGAACCCGATCCACACCATCACCGGGCGGAACCCCACCCGGCGCAGGATCCCCGGCGCTACCGCCCGCATCGCCAGCGACCCCAATGAGCCGGCAAACGTGATCAGGCCGCTGCGCGCTGCCGAATAGCCGAATCCCAGCTGCATCATCATCGGCAACAGGAACGGCGTCGCGCCCGCGCCAATGCGCGAGAACGCCCCCGACATCACCGAGAACCGAAAAGTAGTGAACCGCAGCAGCCGGAAATCCAGGATTGGATGTTCCACCCGCCGTGCGTGAAGCCCGTACAGCACCCCCACCGCGATGCCCGCCGCCATCAGCCCGAAGGTCACCACACGCGATCCTGCGCCGCGCGCGGCCATCTCGATCCCGAACATCAGGCAGGCCAGCGCGGTTCCCGACAGCACCAAGCCGACCACGTCGAAGGGCGTGCGGCTCGGCTCCCGCATTTCCGCAATGTACAGCGTGACCAGCAGGAATCCGCCGATGCCGATCGGCACGTTGATGAAGAAGATCCACCGCCAGGACACGTATGTGACGATGAATCCGCCAAGCGGCGGCCCCAGGATCGGCCCGATCGTGGCCGGGATCATCAGCCAGGCCATGGCCGATACCAGCTCGGATTTCGAAGCGGTGCGCAGCAACACCAGCCGCCCGACCGGCGACATCATTGCGCCCCCCACGCCCTGAAGCATCCGCGCCGCCACCAGTTCGGCCAGGTTCTGCGACAGGCCGCACAGGATCGAGCCCAGCGTGAACAGCGCGATCGCGGCGCGGAACACCGTGCGCGAGCCATACCGGTCCGCCATCTTGCCGCTGGCCGGGATGAACATGGCAAGCGTGAGCAGATAGCAGGTAAGCGCGATGTTCATATGCAGCGGCGGCACATGGAAGCTGCGGGCCATGGTGGGCAGCGCGGTTGCCAGCACGGTGCCGTCCAGCTGCTCCATCAGCATGGAACTGGCCACGATCAGCGCGACGGTGCGGGTGGAGACGCTGCGAGGCGCGGGCGTGAATTCAGCCATGGCACACAGGTTTCCCGCATCCGCCTGCCGCCGCCAAGCGTCGCACGCACATATCCGCCCCTCCCGGCACGCGGGCAGATTGCCACGATCCCGCCGCCATCGCACCCTCCGCGCGACGGATACGGAGGAAGCGCGATGACCGAGACCGGCGGGCCGCTGGCGGGGGTGCGGGTGATCGACCTGACCAGCGTGGTGCTGGGGCCGCTGGCCACCCAGACGCTGGGTGACATGGGTGCCGACGTGATCAAGATCGAAACCCCGGACGGCGATGCCACGCGCCAGATCGGCCCCTCGCGCGGTCCCGGCATGGGGGCCTATTTCGCCACGCTGAACCGCAACAAGCGCAGCGTGGTGCTGGACCTGAAACGCCCGGCGGCGCGGGCGGCGCTGGACCGGCTGATCGCGGGCGCGGATGTGTTTGTCCATAACATGCGGCTCGGTGCCGCGGCGCGGCTGGGGCTCGACTACGCGACCCTGGGACCGCGCCATGAGCGGCTGATCCACGCCGCCGCCACCGGGTTCCGCCCGGACAGTTCCATGGCCGAATACCCGGCCTTCGACGATCTGATCCAGGGCATGAGCGGGGCGGCGGCGCTGAACGCCGGACCGGACGGTGCGCCGCGCTACTTCCCCACCGTGGTGGTGGACAAGCTGACCGGGCAGTACCTTGCTTCCATGATCGGCATGGCGCTGTTTGCGCGCGAGCGCACCGGGCGAGGCCAGGCGGTGCATGTGCCGATGCTGGAAACGATGCTGTCGTTCCTGCTGATCGAGCATCTCTGGGGTGCTGCCACGGACCGGGCGGAACTGGGCCTGGGCTACCCGCGTATGACCAGCCCGCACCGCCGCCCGTACGCCACGCAGGATGGCTACATCTCAGTGATCTGCGTCAGCGACGCGCAATACGACCGCCTGTTCCGAGCCATGGGGCGGGCGGAACTTCTGGCGGATACGCGCTTCGCCACGCTCGCCTCCCGCGCCGAACATGTGGATGCGCTGTATGGCGCGCTGGCGGACGGGTTGACGGCAAAG
>JAKAZJ010000080.1 GCA_021826565.1 Pseudomonadota bacterium
CCGCCCGATGCGCCAGATAAAGCGCGCGGATCGCGGCGCGCGTGGCCGGCGGCATCGGATCGTCGGCAAACTCGGTCGGCAGCCCGCCGATCGCGCGCACCCCATGGGCGCGGCACCAGCGCAGGAACGCCACGATCAGCCGCGTGCCGTAGCCGCGCCGGATCGCGCCCGCGGCGGCATGGAACGGGCGCGCGCGGGCCAGCACGGGGCGATACGGCGCGGCCAGCGCCAGGGTAGCGCCGACATGATCGCCGAACCGGTTGGTCCGCCCCTCGGCCGCCGCGCGCGGATCATGGAAGCCGGCTGCGACCAGGGCGGTCTCGATCGGTGCCATCAGCGCATAACGCAAATCGAACGAGAACGCCGCGCCCAGCCAGCGGTCCGGTTGCAGGCGCGCCAGCGTGGCCCAGTCATGGCGGAACATGATCGCCGCATCCGGTCCCATCATGGTGGCGGAACGGGAGCGCACATATTGCGCTTCCTCCATCGGCAGATAGACCGTATCGCCCCGGTGCAGCACTTGCTCCCAGCGGGCGAACAGGTAATCGAGCCCGATCCCCACCGCCACGCCGCCATTGACGCAAGCCTGGTTCAGGATCGGCTGGATGGTGGCGCAGCGATGCGAATACGGGCCGTTCGATCCCGCCAGGATGACCAGCTTCGGCCCCAGGATCGCCGCCCCGCGCGCGAGCTTCTGGTCCAGTTGGCGGCGCAGGAACCCGTAGGCCAGGGGCCGGTCCAACACCCAGCCGAACAACACCAGATACAACAGCACCGAACCGAGGCAGGCCGCGAGCAGCCGGGTGACCGGCCCAATCCGCGACCGCGCGGCCGGCAGAGCAACCACGCGGGCGGCGGCTTCGCGCATCGGCTCAGAATCGGAAATAGAGGAACGGCGTCACGCGCGGCGCGAAGAACAACGCCTGGACGGTGAATGCGAAGCTCATGACCAGGGCGAGGCTGCGTCCACGTTGGCTCAGCGCGTGCAGTTGCGGCGCGCCCAGCGCGATCCCCCAGCCCAGCGCGAGGCAGGCCGAGACTTCAGGGAAGCTCAGCGTGCGCGCGGCGCCCAGATGCGCGAGCAGCGGCACCGGACGCGCGATCCAGCCAAGGACCGGCGCCCAGGTCACGATCATCGCCGGCAGGGCGATGCCGTGCAGCCCGACCAGGCCCGCCAGCACCGATCCCGCGACGCGCAGTCCGGCGGCGCGGAACGGCACCCAGGCCGCCAGCACCGCAAGCAGGGTCAGCGCCTGCGCGACCGGACCCGGCAGGTGCCCAACCCGCCCCTGGTTCCAGCGCCCCTGGTTCCAGCGCCCCTGGGCCCCGCGCCAAAGCCGATGCACCGCCAGATACAACCCGTGCAACCCGCCCCACAGCACGAACCGCCAGGCCGCGCCGTGCCACAGCCCGCAAGCCAACATGGTCAGCATCAGGTTGCGCGCCTGCAACCAGCCGCCGCCGCGCGAACCGCCCAGCGGGATGTACAGATAGTCGCGTAGAAAACCACCAAGCGTGATATGCCAGCGCCGCCAGAACTCGGCGATGTCGCGGGACTTATAGGGACTGTCGAAATTGAGCGGGAAGCGCACGTTCAACATCCGCGCCAACCCGATCGCCATGTCGGAATAACCCGAGAAATCGAAATAGATCTGCAAACCGTAAGCGGCGGTGGCGTACCAGGCGGAAAAGAAACTCAATGCCGCCCCATGCGCCGCGGCATCGAAGCCGGTATCGGCGAAGCGGGCGAACAGATCGGCCAGCACCAGTTTCTTGGCCAGCCCGAGCAGGAACAATGTGCTCCCCTCGCACAACGCCGCGATCCGTGGCCGGGCCAGGTCGGGGGCGAGCAGCTGCGGGATGATCTCCCGCGGGCGGACGATCGGGCCGGCGATCAGATGGGGGAAGAACGCAACAAACGCGGCGTAGCCCAGGAAGCCCGGATCGGGCAGCGCGGGATCGCGCCGGTCGGCCAGATACATGATCTGCTGGAAGGTGAAGAAGCTGATTGCCAGCGGCAGGAAGATGCGGAGCTCCGGCGCCTGGCGGCCGAACAGCGCGGCCATGGTTGCGGCCAGGAACCCGGCATATTTGAACCAGCCGAGCAGCCCCAGATTGCCCGCCACGCCGGCGGCCAGCCAGCGTCCGGCCGCGCCGGCCCGCCCGGCGCGCGCCGCCCGCGCGATCGCCTGCCCACACAAATAATTGCCCAGGATGGAGCCGGCCAGCAGCGCCACGAACGGCGGCTTCCACCAGGCGTAGAACACCAGGCTGGCCGCGATCAGGCAGCCCAGCGCCGCGCGCGGCCCGGCCAGGCGCCCGGCGGCGAACACCGCCGCCAGGGTCAGGGGCAGGAACCCCAGGATGAAAGGTTGCGAGTTGAACAGCACCGCCGGGCTTTCGCAGGGACCGACGAATGATCCCCGCGAAGCCCTAAGCGGCGGTAAACGCCCGGCTCAGCCGCGCTTGCCGGGCGGGATGTAATCGCGCTGTGCCGGGCCGGTGTAGAGCTGGCGCGGCCGGCCGATGCGCTGCTCCGGGTCCTCGATCATTTCGCTCCACTGGCTGATCCAGCCCACGGTGCGGCTGACCGCGAACAACGCGGTGAACATCGAGGTCGGGAAGCCCATCGCCTTCAGAATGATACCGGAATAGAAATCGACATTCGGATAAAGCTTGCGATCGACGAAATACTTGTCGTTCAGCGCGATCTTCTCAAGCTCGAGCGCGAGATCCAGCAGCGGATCGCCCTTGATGCCAAGCTCGGCCAGTACGTCGTGGCAGGCCTTCTGGATGATCTTCGCGCGCGGGTCGTAGTTCTTGTACACCCGGTGGCCGAAGCCCATCAGCTTGGTATGGCTGCCCTTGTCCTTCACTTCGGACAGGAACTCCGGAATGTTGCGGACATGGCCGATCTCGGCCAGCATTTTCAGCACCGCCTCATTCGCCCCGCCATGCGCCGGCCCCCACAGGCTGGCGATGCCGGCGGCGATGCAGGCGAACGGATTGGCCCCGGTGGAGCCCGACAACCGCACGGTGGAGGTCGATGCGTTCTGCTCGTGATCGGCATGCAGGATCATGATCAGATCCATCGCGCGGGCCAGGATCGGGTTCACCTTGTAGTCGTCGGCCGGCACCGCGTTGAACATGTAAAGGAAGTTCTCGGCGTAGCCGAGCCGGTTCTGCGGATACATGAACGGCTGGCCGGCATTGTATTTATGCGCCCAGGCGGCGATGGTGGGCATCTTGGCGATCAGGCGGAACGCGCTGATCCGGCGATGTTCCGGATTATTGATGTCCAGGCTGTCGTGGTAGAACGCCGACAGCGCGCCGACCACGCCGCACATCACCGCCATCGGGTGCGCATCGCGGCGGAATCCGTTGTAGAATTGCCGGATCTGCTCATGCAGCATGGTGTGGCGCAGGATGCCCATTTCATATTCGCGCAGCTCGGCGGGCGTCGGCAGTTCGCCGTTCATCAGCAGGTAGCAGACTTCCAGGAAGCTGGAATGTTCCGCCAGCTGCTCGATCGGGTAGCCGCGATACAGCAGCACGCCGGCGTCGCCATCGATATAGGTGATCTTGCTTTCGCAGGCAGCGGTGGCGCCGTAGCCGGGATCGTAGGTGAAAATCCCCAGGTCGCCATAGATGCGGCGAATATCGGCCACCTCCGGCCCGATCGTGCCTTCCATCAGCGGGATCGAGGTGGATTTGTTGGTGCCGTCGAGGGTGATGGTAATGGACCGCTTGGCCGAGCCGCTCATGGAGGGGAGATCCTTATCGCATGCGGGCGGCGATCGCGCCGCGCGGAGGTTAGGCGGCGATCCCGCCGCGGGGTAACTTGCGGCAAAACTATGACCGCCGGGGCCGGCGCGCAACCTTCGCGCCTGCAACATGGCCGTGCGACAGAAAAAAAGGAAAATTCGCGCGGAACGGGACGTTTGGGCTGGATTTCACCGGACTTCATGGCTTATTAACCTTTGTCGCCGTCCGGGAGACCGTCCATGTCCGCCGCCTTGCAAAGCTCCGCCCAGATCCTGCCCTTCCCGTCCCGCGCTGCGTCCCCTGCCCCGGATGCCGCCGCGCGCCTGGCCCGCGCCATGGCGGCGCTGGACGAAGCGCTGGCCGGCCAGCGCGCCGCGGTGTCGGCGTGGCAGAACGCGCTGGCCGCGCTGCGCGGCTCGGTTGCGGGACTGGACGGGTCGTTGCACGAATACCAGGGCGCGCTCGGCGGCCTGCGGTCGCGGACCGAGGCGCTCCGCGCGCAGTCGTTGCGGCTGGAGGCATGGGCGGACGCGGCTCTGGTCAGCGCGGCGGCGCCTCGGTAAAGAATTTTTGTCCGGCAGCGAAATGGTTCGGGCGCATGAAGACGCCCAGGATCAGCGCGCCGTTCGGGGCCTTCGCCTCATGCGTGTTGCCCGCCGGGCGCCAGACGAAATTGCCGGTGGTGCAGTTCCCTTCTTCGTCTTCCAGACTGCCCTCCAGCACGTAGGTCAGTTCCACGCCGGTGTGCTCATGCAACGGCACCACCGCGCCGGGGGCCAGCTTGAACAGCAAGGTGGACATGCCGGTCGCGGGGTCGGAATACAGGACTTTGTGCTGAATGCCGGGAAATTGCGAAATCTCCCAGGGCGCGTTCACCACATCCACATAGACCGATGGCGGGGATGGCTCGGGCGCGAGCAGGCGCTGGCGCGGGGCAAGGTTGCTGCCTTCCGGCATGGGCGGATCCTCCATATGGTACCTGGTATCGCGCGCCCGGACGGCAGGGCTGTCAAGCTGACGGACGCGGCCGGAAAACCTGTAGCCGCGGCGCCTCAGCCATCCGCGCGCAAGGCGCGATGCAGGAACACCGTCCCGGCCACGGGTGTGTCGTAATAGGGGGCGATCGGCGCAAACCCCAACTGCCGATACAGCGCCTGCGCCGCGGTCATGGACGCCAGCGTGTCAAGCCGCATCTCGCGATACCCCAGCCGCACCGCACGGCGCAGCGCGGCGAGAACCAGCCGCCGGCCCAGCCCCATCCCCCGGCCCGCCGGGGCGACGTAAAGGCGCTTCATCTCGCAGGTTCCGGCGGGCGCGATCGCACGCAACCCGACGCAGCCGAGTGCTGCGCCGGCGGGGCCACGCGCCAGCAGCAGCGCGCCCTGGGGCGCGGCGTAGCGCCCGGGCAGCGCGGCGAGTTCGCCGGCGAAATCCTGATACCCAAGATCGACGTCCAGCGACGCCGCATAGGCGCGGAACAGCGCGGCGACGGCGGCGAGATCGGCGGCGGTGCGGACCGGGACGACGCGGACCGGGACGACGCGGACCGGGACGATACGGCAGTGGGACGGGGCTGGCATGGCGGCGGCATGGAACCGGAAGACAGACAGCATAGCGCATCCCGGGCCGATGCGAAGGCCGGCACCGAACCCAGCGCCGCGCCATTCATCCACAGGATTTTGTGTTTCCCGGCCACCCAACCCCCAAAATACACTTCCCGCCCCGGCCCGGTCCGGCCTAACCTGCCGCCATGCGCACCTCACCCGACTGGCATGGCGTCCGTCTCCGCCCGCATTGGACCGGTGCGGACCCGGACGCCTCCCCCCGCTCCGTGTTCGTCCCCACGGGCTGGGACACGGCTGCCGCGACCGCGCTCGCCGCTTTGGCCCCGGGCGGATCGGGGCCGCTGCGCCTGCCGCTTGCGGCCGCGGCCTGGATCGGCCGCTTCCCCGCCCCGCTGGGCGCCGCGCTGCATCGGTTGGTGCTGCGCCGCCAGGCGGCGCCCGATGCCGCGCTGTGGCAGGGCCGCAATCACCCGGTGCGGTTCGTGCTGAACCTGCCGGGCTTCCTCGATCCGCAGGGCGGCTTCGATCTGCCCGGCTATCGGGATGCGATCGCCGTGCTGGCCGAGGCGCTGGCGCTGGCCGTGCCGGCGTCGGCACCGCCCCCTTCGATCGGGTTCGCCGATCTTGCCGGATTGCTGGCCGCGCTGGGCCTGCGCTACGACAGCGAACCGGCGCGCGAGACCGCCCGCGCGCTCGCCGCCCTGCTGCGCGCCCGGCTGGCCGGCCCGAAACTGCCGGATGCGCCCGCCCTGCCCGCGACCACGCCGATTCCAGGTCTGGCGGAGGCGGCCCGCGCCGCCTGCGCCGCGCCGCAAGCGGCCGGTCGCGCCGTGGCCGCCCTGGCGCTTCCGGGCGCGCCCGAGGCACTTCTGGGCGCCGAAACCGGCGGCCTGGCACCGGCCTTCTCGCCGCTCGATTCCACCGGCCAGCTCACCCGCGCCGCCCGCGCCTGGCTGGCCGCCACCGACCAAAGCCCGGAGCAGGCGCTGGCCGCCGCATTGTCCGGCGCCGCCCCCTTCCCCGCCGCCGACGCCGCGGCCGAGGCGGCGATGGAGGCCGCCGTCGCCCCGTTCCTGCTGCTGCCGCACCGCGCGCGGCCCGAACCAGCCGCCGCCCCGGCGGCCAGGCGCGATCTGCCAGCACGGCGCGCCGGCTACACGCAACGCGCCAGCATCGGCGGGCATCGGCTGTATCTCGGCACCGGCCAGTATGCGGACGGCAGCTTGGGCGAGATCTCGGTCGCGCTGCACAAGGAAAACCCAGCGTTCCGCGGCCTGATGGACAGTTTCTGCACCGCCGTCAGCCTGGGCTTGCAGCATGGCGTGCCGCTGGCCGAGTTCGTGGACGCGTTCGTGCAGACCCGCTTCGGCCCCGCCGGCGCGGTGGAAGGCGATCCCGCGGTGCCGGGGGCATCCTCGTTGGTAGATTACATCTTCCGCCATCTGGCCGCGACCTATCTGGGCCGAACGGATCTGCCGGCGCCTCCGGCCGAGGACGTTCCGGCTCCGGCACCATTGCTGCCGCTCGATCTGCCATCGGAGCGAAGCGCGGCGCGGCGGCGGCTGCGCGTCGTGGGGTAGCGATGCCCGGGATCCGCCGCGCCCGGCCCGCCACCACCGCGAACCCGCGGGATCCATAAGGCGGCGCGGCGCCATGACCATCCCGCCGCCGCAAGCCGAGATCGCCGCCTGGCTCGCCGCCCGGTCCGGCGCGCCGCCGATCGAGACCCCGATCTCCCTGGTCTTCCTCGGTCCCCGCACCGCGTGGAAACTCCGCAAGGCGGTACACCGGTCGTTCCTCGATTTCACCGCCCTCGCCGACCGCCACCGCTTTGCCCTGCGCGAATACGCGCTCAACGCCGCCGCGGCGCCGGGCATGTATCGCGACGTCGTCCCGGTGATCCGCCGCCGCGACGGCAGCCTGGGGTTCGGCACCGCCCGCATTGCCCCGGCCCGCGCGCTGGATTGGGTGCTGCGCATGGCGCGCGTGCCGGCGGAGGATTTTCTCGATCGCCGCGCCGCCGCCGGCCGGCTGGACGCGGCGCTGCTGACCGCGACCGCCGATGCCGTGGCCGCCTATCATCAACGCTGCAAACCG
>JAKAZJ010000081.1 GCA_021826565.1 Pseudomonadota bacterium
CAATGCAGCAGCCGCCCCTGTCGCCAGGAGCGTGCGGCGGTCGATCATTATTGTAACTCCCTGTTTCGTGTGGTCTTTTTGTAGCTTCCGCCCCGCTTCGGGGGTCGGCGGAACAAGTCTGCAACCGGTTGGTCCGGGATGCAACGGCCGCTTACACCGCCAGGCGGTAGCCGTCGCCGTCGCGCACCAGATGCCCGGCCGTGGCGCCGGCGAAATGCGTCCCCAGCACCAGCACCGGCCGATCGGCCAGCGCGGCATACATGCGCCGCCGTGTGGCGTTGGCCTGCGCGGCATCCCAGTCAGCAGTGCTGGCCCAGTCCGGATGCGCGATCTGGCACGGATGATGGAGGAAATCGCCGGTGATCAGGGCCTCGGCGCCGGCCGAGACGATGCGCACGCTGACATGCCCCGGGGTGTGGCCGAAGCTGGGGAGCAGGGAAATCTCCTCGCAGATCCGGTGATCGGTTTCGACCAGATCCACCAGCCCGGCGTCGAACACGGGCTGGACCGAGTCGGCGAACACGGTGCGGATATCGTCGCGGTCATGCGGGCCGGTCCAGTGCGCGTGCTCGGCCCGGCCCATCAGATAGCGCGCGTTGGGAAAGGTGGGGACCCAGCGATCCCCCTGCTTCATCGTGTTCCAGCCGACGTGATCCACATGCAGATGGGTGCACAAGACCGTGTCGATCGATTCGCGCGGATAGCCGGCGGCGGCGAGATCGTCCAGGAACGGCAGCTGCAGATCGTTCCAGCCGGGGATGCGGCGGCCCTGCTTGTCGTTGCCGAGGCAGGTATCGACCACGATCCGGCGCGTGGGCGTTTCCACCACGAACGCGTGGATCGACATGCGCAGCCGGCCTTCGTCGTCGGCGAAATGCGGGCGCAGCCAGGCAATCGGCAGAATCGCCTCGCGCGTTGCCTGGGGCAGCAGGAAGCGGCTGCCGCCGGTGACCTCCATCTCCGTCACCTTGGTGATCGTGACCTCGCCGATCTTCCATCGCAACATCGTCATCTTCCCCTTGTGATGCGCCGCGGCGGGCGGCTTCGGTGGTTCCGTCCCTGCCCGGGGCGATCGGGTGCCCGAGGATGACCCAATCTGATGGATCGCATTTCGGCGACCGTGAACCGGTGCGCCGGTTCACGCTACAGGTTCCGGTTGGTCACGGGGAGTACTGTGGCCGTGACCGGCGGAACGGCGGCCGGGAATAGCCTCGGGGGGGCACCCCGCGGCAGACTGGGCGCCGGTTCATGCTCCCCCCGGCGCGTTGCTCGCCGCGCACCGGAAAGGCCGCGCTTCCATCGCCTTCACCCGGCGGCATTGAACCCAACCGCGCCCTGCGCTTTGCTTCCGTCATGCCGACCATCGCGCTGCGGGCGGAAACGGACTGGACCGGCTGGCGGGACGCTACCCGTGCCCTGGTGCTGGCCGGCGTCCCACCCGAAGCGGTACGCTTCACCGTCGATCCGTCCGGCTTCGCCCCGCCGCCCGCCGCCGCCGGCGGGTTCGGTCTGCCGCGCGCGCTGGTCGGCCTCGCCGCGCAGGCGATCCAGGCCCGCTGGCCCGAGCGTTTCGCCCTGCTCTATCGGCTGGTCTGGCGTGCCCATGCCGGCGCCCCGGTGCTGGAGGACCACGCCGACCCCGATCTGGTGCAGGCCCGGCACCTGGCCCATGCGGTGCGGGCCGAAGCGCACCGGATGCGCAGCCAGATTCGCTATCTCGCGGTTGCGGACCGGTGGGTGGGCTGGTTCGCGCCCCGCCATTTCGTGCTGGAATCGAATGCGCGGCGTCTCGCGTCCTGGTTCCCCGATCTTGCGGTCTCCCTCCTGACCCCGGAGGCCAGCGCGCATTGGGACCCGACCGGGCTGCGCTTCGGCCCCGGCGTGGCGGCGGCGGCGGTGCCGGACGATGCGGCGCTAGGGGCGTTCTGGGCCGGCTTCGGCGCCGAATTGCTGGCCGTGGCCGGGCCGGGCTTCGGCCTGGAACCCGCCGCGGCGTTCGACGAGCCGCGCCACCCGCCCGACATCGCCCGCCCGTTCCCGGTGGTGGTGCCCGATTCCGCCGATCCCGGGCTGGCGGCGGCGGCCCACGACGCCGCGGGATGCGCGCGCTGCGCGCTGGCCGGGCACGCCACCCAGACCGTGTTCGGCGAAGGCCCGGCCGGGGCACGGCTGATGTTCATCGGCGAGCAGGCGGGCGATCAGGAGGATGTGATCGGCCGGCCCTTCGTCGGCCCCGCCGGGCAGTTGCTGGACCGCGCGCTGGCCGAGGCCGGGATCGATCGGCGCGCGATCTGGATCAGCAACGCGGTCAAACATTTCAAATTCACGATGCAGGGCAAACGCCGCCTGCATCAGACGCCGCAAGCGCCCGAACTGGAAGCCTGCCGGTTCTGGCTGGACGTGGAGCGGGTGCAGCTGCGCCCGGCGCTGCTGGTGCTGCTGGGCGCCACCGCCGCGCGGGCGATGCTGGGCCGCGCGATCACCATCGGGCGCGAGCGGGGCCGCGCAATCGCGCTGGCGGATGGCGCGACTGCGCTGGTCACGGTGCATCCGTCGTTCCTGCTGCGCGTGCCGGATGCGGCCGCGCGGGCGCGGGAATACGCCGCATTCGTCGCCGATCTGCGCGCGGCGGCGCGGCTGGCGGGTTGACTTCCCGCCCCCGGAGCGTACTACCCGCGCGCACCCATCGCCCCGGATCGCGGGGCGCCCTTGCAGGAGTTTTCCGATGTATCCCGATGTGCTGCTGCTGATCGACGGCGCCTGGACCCAAGCGGAGGGCGGGCGCACCCTGCCGGTGGTGAATCCGGCCACGGGCGAGGTGAACGGGACCGTCGCCCACGCCTCCCGCGGCGATCTGGATCGCGCGCTGGCCGCGGCCGACAAGGGGTTCAAGCTGTGGCGGAAAACCTCGGCCTATGACCGATCGAAACTGATGCGCCGCGCCGCCGATCTGCTGCGCGACCGCGCCGACGGCATCGCCCGGCTGATGACCCTGGAGCAGGGCAAGCCGCTGGCCGAGGCGAAGGGCGAGACCCTGGCGGGGGCCGACGTGATCGACTGGTTCGCGGAAGAAGCGCGTCGCGCCTATGGCCGGGTGATCCCGGCGCGGGCCGAGGGCGTGTATCAGCTGGTGGTGAAGGAGCCGGTAGGGCCGGTGGCGGCGTTCACGCCGTGGAATTTCCCGATCAACCAGGTGGTGCGCAAATTGTCGGCGGCGCTGGCGGCCGGATGTTCCATCATCGTCAAGGCGCCCGAGGAAACGCCCGCCTCCCCGGCCGAGCTGATCCGCTGCTTCGTCGATGCCGGGGTGCCGGCGGGCGTGGTCAACCTGGTATACGGGGTGCCGGCGGAGATTTCGGAATATCTGATCCCGCATCCGGTGATCCGCAAAATCTCGTTCACCGGATCGACCGTGATCGGCAAGCAGCTGGCGGCGCTGGCGGGCGCGCATATGAAGCGGGTGACGATGGAACTGGGCGGGCACGCGCCGGCGATCGTGTTCGAGGACGCGGACCTGGATACCGCAGTGAAGATCTTGTCGGCGAACAAGCTGCGCAACGCGGGCCAGGTGTGCATCTCGCCCACGCGCTTCCTGGTGCAGGAGAGCGTGTATGACCGTTTCGTGGAAGGATTCACGGCGCGCATCAAGGCGGCAAAAGTCGGCGACGGGCAGGACGCGGCGACCACCATGGGGCCGCTGGCCAACCCGCGCCGGATCACCGCGATGGAGAGCTTCATCGGCGACGCGGTGAAGCATGGCGCGAAGGTCCATACCGGCGGTGAGCGGATCGGCAACAAGGGCAATTTCTTCGCTCCCACGGTGCTGACCGACGTGCCGCGGGACGCGCGGATCATGAACGAGGAACCGTTCGGACCGGTGGCGGTGATCTCACGCTTCCAGGGATTCGATGACGTGGTGGCGGAAGCGAACCGGCTGCCGTTCGGCCTGGCTTCCTATGCCTATACGCGCTCGGCGAAGACCGCGAACGCGATCGCCGCTGCGGTGGAGGCGGGGATGATGTCGATCAACCATCACGGGCTGGCATTGCCGGAAGTGCCGTTCGGAGGGGTGAAGGATTCGGGTTACGGATCGGAAGGCGGGTCGGAGGCGATCGAGGCTTATCTGAACACGAAATTCGTGTCCCAGGCCGGGTTGTAGCGGGGGCGGCCGAGGGCGGCGTCGCCTAGGACGGCAGCGCCACACCGCGTGGCTGCGTGTGCCTTGCACGCCGCCGCCGGCGCGCCATCGCCACCCCGGCAACCGCAGCAGCCAACAACACGAACGCCATCGGCTCGGGCACCGGCGCGCCGCCGGCGATCGTGACCACCTCGGTCAGCGCGTAGGTGTCTGCATTGAACGGCACCGCGAATCCCTGCGAGGCACTCACGAGCAGCCCGCCCCCTGGATCGACGAAGCTCTGACTGCCGAGCAGCGTTGTCGTCGCGAACGGCGTGTTCCCCCCATCGGCGTAGACCGACCAAGTCACCACCGCGCCGGCCAGCCCGGTGTTGGTATCGAAGAACGACGCCACCGCCTGCGCCCCCGTCATCCCGGCCTGACTTAGCACGAACTGCGCCACATGCCCGGCCGCACCCGTGGCGGTGATCGCGAGACTGAGGCCCGGCGTGCCGATCGCGCTCAGCGCGGAGAACCCCGGCCCGGCGGTGGCGGCGCTCAGCGTGTTCGCGGTGGCGCTGCCGCTGGTCAGCACGGTCCCATCGACGCCCACGCGCATCCCGATCACCGGCGCGGTCGAGGTCAGCGTGTTTGCCGACACCGTATCGCCCGCCGCGCTGCGATCGATCTGCCCCGAGGTAAGCCCAGACACCAGATTTCCGCTTACGCTTGCAGGGGTGCTGCTGGCGTTGACCACCGCGACCCCAGCGCCATTCGGTTCGTTATTGATGATCGTGTTGCCCGAAACGGTCAGCGCGCCCGGGTTACTCGCCCCCTCCTCGCCGTTCGAGATGATGGCGTTGTTCTGCGATTGCGGCCCCTGTTGAATGGTGTTGCCGGTGATGGTGGTTACCCCACCGTTCGGCGTGTCGATGCTATAGCTCGCGGTGCCGGTGGGGCCGTCGGCGATGAGGTTGTTGGTGATCGTGGTATTCAGCGCACGCGATTTCACTTCGTGGCCCACATTGGCGGCGGTCACGGTGCTGCCGGTCAAGGTGAAATCGGCGATGTTGCCGATATACAGATTATGGGTGTACCCATATCCCGCCGACAGCGCGGGATTGGTGACGCCGTTGTTCGTGACCGTGGAGTTGTTGATCGTGAGCGACCCAACCCCGGTAGTCGGGTACGGCGTGGCAAGGATCCCATCCTGGTTGCCCCAGAACGAATCATGGTTCAGTACCAGGTTCCCGGAATAATACCGGATCCCCGCCGCATTCGCCCCGTTCGCATTCGACGTGACCGCGCCCGAGAACGACACGTTGTTCACCGTGACCGTCCCCGGGGCCTGCACCACCAGGAATCCCTGCGCGTTGGCTACCGGTTGCGAGGCGGTCAGATATGCGGTTCCGCCCACGCCCTGAATCGTGATGTCGGTGCTTACGGATGCGGCCTGGTCGGTGTACACCCCGGCCGGCAGGGCGACGGTATCGCCGTTTTGCGCCGCCGCAACTGCGGCGCCGAGCGTGGCGTAGTCTCCCGGCGCGGCGCCGACGGTCAGGGTGGCCATGATGCGTGGTGCCCCAGCAAGATCAGGCCGCACACTATCCCACGCCGCCCCGCGTGAGCATCACGAAAGCCGACGCGCGGTTACCATCCGTTCATCAATGCGGCGCAGGATATGCTCTGGCAAAAAAGGGACCTCTCATACCCAGCGTTCGCGTAGCGTTGACGCCGCTGCCGCTGTTCGGTTTCGCCGCCGCCTCGGGTCGGCTGCGCCTACGCGCCCCCCTGCCCAGCGGCACCAACCTGAGCCTATCCGATGCGGCGCTGCGCCGGCCCAGCCTCAGCGCCGGCGCGCCAGCACCAGCGGAGCGAACCACCCCACGCCCAGCCCCCAGGTCGCGTTGATCAGCGTGGAGATCAGGATCGGCCGCATGGCGCCGCCGAACGCCAGCGGCCAGCCCCGCAGCGCCGGCACCAGAAACAGCGCCCCGGCCTCCGCGATCAGCCCCAGCACAATCCCCTGCGCCCATACGCCGCCAGCCGGCCGCCACGGCGTAATCAGTCCGAACGCCGCCCCATACAGCCCGCCCCAGAAACACAAATCGTACACCCGCGGCACCCCGAAGGGCGGCACCGGGGCCAGGGGGAACGGCGGCGGCATCAGCCGCAATACGTGCAGGATCTCCCAGACACCCTGATGGAACACCAGGACCGCGACCGCGGCGGCCGCAAAGCCCAGCGCCAGTCGGGCGATCACCCCCTGCTCGTTGCTTCGTGCCATCCCGCCCCTCCGTGGCCCGGTTCCGGGCTGCTGTTCAGGCTGGCGCCATCGCCTCGGCCCGCCGTCCGCCGGTCCGGCCCTGTCGCGTCAGCAGGAACCCGACCACCGCCAGATTGGCCAGATTGAATAGCACGCCGGCGCCGAAGGCCGGCGCGTAGAACCCGAAATGGTCATACAGCGCGCCCGCGAACCAACTGCCGAACGCCATCCCGCTCATGGCCGTGAACAGGATCAACGGGACCCGCCAGGCCGCCTCGATGGAGGGGAACAGGTCGCGCACCGCCAGCACGTAACCCGGGATGATGCCCGCGAAGCCCAGGCCGAACGCGGCCGAGACGGCGAACAACCCGGCCTCGTTCGTGGTCAGCAGGAACGCCGCGATCGCGGTGGCCTGCGCCGCCGACCCGGCCATCACCGTCGCCAGCCCGCCATAGCGATCGGCGAACAAGCCCCAGGCCTGACGGCTGAGGAACGCCGCGCCGAGCAGCACCGACAGCATCGTCGCCCCGGTACCCGCGCCCAGCCCCAGCCCGCCGCAATATGCGACCAGATGAGCGGATGGGATCGCCATCGGCACGCAGCAGCAGAACCCGGCCAGGCACAGCAACGCCTGCGCCGCGCCCGGCCGCATCCCTATGACCCGCGCGCCCCGCGCTATTCCATCCCGCGTCGCCCCGCGGGCTTTCGGTGCCGCCACCGCCGGCACCGGCGGCGGGGCCAGGAACACCACCGCCAGCGGCACGATCACGGCAAGCGTCAGCGCCGCGTACGCCTCCATCACCACCTGCCAGCCGAATCGCGCCATTGCCCGCTCGAACAGCCAGGGCCAGATCATCCCGGCGATGTACTGACCCGACGAGATCAGCGCGATCGCGGTCCCGCGCTTGCGGTCGAACCAGCGCGAGACATAGGTGACCAGCGGCGGATAGATCGCCCCGTTGCCCAGCAGCCCGATCAGCACGCCGTGGCCCACATACAACCCGGCCACGCCGCCCCGTGTGGACACGACCAGGCCCGCCG
>JAKAZJ010000082.1 GCA_021826565.1 Pseudomonadota bacterium
TTCGATCCCGCCCACGTCGCGGCGGCACGCTACGACGCGACCTCGATCGCGTTCCACTGGATCACCGTCGCGCTGATCGGCACGCTGTGGATCGTCGGGCAGACGATCAACGATATCCCGCGCGGGATGTGGCGGATCGACTACCGCTCGGTGCATTTCCTGCTGGGCGCGACGCTGGGCGGGGTGATCCTGGGGCGCATGGCGTGGCGGCGCTGGCGTGGGGACGAGGTGCCGGAACTGGGCGGCCGGCTGGCGGCGCTGGCGGCGCGCGCGGTGCATTTCGCGTTATACGCGCTGGTGCTGGGCACGGTGGCACTGGGGGTGCTGACCGCGCTGGGGCAGGGCGCGAACGTGTTCGGCCTGTTCTCGCTGCCGCAACTGGGGCTGCACGCGGCGGCGCACCGGCTGCGCGGCCTGCATTCGCTGGCGGCGAACGCGATCCTGATCCTGGCCGGGCTGCACGCGGCGGCGGCGCTGGGGCATCATTTCGTGCTGCGAGACCCGACCTTGCGGCGGATGCTGCCGGCGCGGCGGCGCGCGACCCGGGCGTAGCAGGGCCGCATCCCCTCGGGCCTTCGCTTGCCCCCGTGTAAACCGGTGCGGTAGCGTCTCGCTCCCGCCGGCGCGACCGGCCGACCCGCCGGACCCGCGCCATGCCGCTATGGATTCCCGTCACCATCACCGCGGCGCTGTTCCAGTGCTGGCGGACCGCCATGCAGCAGAAACTGCGTGGCCGGTTCACCGTGAACGGCGCCGCGTTCATCCGCTTCCTGTATGGCGCGCCGGTCGCCGTGGCGTATCTGATCGCGGCGCTGTTGATCACGCACACGCATCCGGCGATGCCCGGACCGTGGCTGATCCTGCTCGCCGCCGGCGGCGGCGTGATGCAGATCATCGGCACCAACCTGCTGATCATGGCGTTCGGCTTCCGCAATTTCGCGGTCGGCAGCGCCTACGCCAAGACCGAGGCGATGCAGACCGGCCTGGTCGCCCTGGTGGTGCTGCACGAGCAACTGGCCCCGCTCGCCTGGGGCGGCATCGGCGTCGGGCTGTGCGGCGTATTGACCCTGTCGCTGGGCGGGCGTGGCCTGCGCGGGCGCGAGATTCTGGCCGCCACGGTGCAGCCCGCGGCGCTATGCGGCCTGGGCGCCGGGTTCTTCCTGGGCAGCACCGGTGTGGTCATCAAGATCGCCACGCATCATGTGGCGACCGGTAGCCTGGTGGTGCGGGCGCTCTATGTGCTGACGGCGATGACCTTGCTGCAAACCCTGATGCAGGGTGCCTATCTGGCCTGGCGGGACCCGTCGGAACTGGCGAAGTCCTTCCGCGAATGGCGCAGTGCCGGCTGGGTCGGGCTGTTATCCGCGTCCGGCTCGGCGTGCTGGTTCACCGGCTTCGCGCTGACCGACGTGGCGCTGGTGCGCGCGCTGGGACAGATCGAGGTGGTGTTCACCCTGGGATTCAGCCGCTTCTATCTGAAAGAACGGCTGAAGCGGGGAGAGGTGATGGGGATCCTGCTGGTGGTGGCCGGGGTGCTGATGGTGGTGGTCAGCAGCGGGTAGGGGGGCCGGCGGCGGATCACTCGTTGGCGGCCCCCCGCGACCGCCCGCCGCCCAGCAACACCAGCGCCGCGACCCCGCAGACGATCGCCGCGTCCCCCAGATTGAACACGTACCACGACCAGCCGAAGGCATGGACGCGGATGAAATCCACCACCGCCCCGTAGCGCAGCCGGTCCAGCACATTCCCCACCGCGCCGCCGGCGATCGCCCCGATCGCCACCGCCTGCGCGATCCGCGTGCTGCGCCACAGCCACACCGCCAGCGCTGCCACGATCGCCAGCGCGAGGATCGCCAGGATCACCGCGTCCCATGCGCCGCGCCCGGTCAGCAGCCCGAACGTGACGCCGCGGTTCCACACCATGGTCAGATCGAGATGCGGCATCACGCGCAGATCGATCCGCCGTGGCAGATCGAGCACATGCAGGATCCAGTATTTCGATCCCTGATCGGCGCCGAACACCACCGCGGCGACCAGCGCGCCGATGCCGGCCGGACGATGGAACCTCACGCGGCGGCGGCCGGGCGGCAGACCAGGCCGGACTCCACCGCGTCGGTGCAGCGGATGCAGAGGGCGGGATGGACCGGCAGGGTGCCGACTTCCTCCAGCACCCGCCAGCAGCGCGCACATTTGGCGCCGGAGGCGAGGGTGACGGTGGCCGCGGGCTCGCCCGCATCCAGGACGGTGGTCAGCCCGGACACGATGGCGATCTCGGCCCAGGCCTCGGCATCCAGAAGGGTTTCATCTTCCGGACGTAACGGCAACTCCACCTGGCCCTGTAGCGATGCCCCGATGATGCCGGCGCGACGCGCATCTTCCAGCGGCAGTGTAACGCGCCGGCGAATGTCGCGGATGCGTGCCCATCTTGTGGCCAGGGCATCATCCCGCCACGCCGCCGGCAACACCGGGAACAGTTGCAGATGCACGCTGTCCGCGTCGCCGAAGCGCGCGCACCAGGCTTCGTCCGCCGTGAAGCACAGCACCGGCGCCAGCCAGGCGCACAGCGTGCGGTGCAGCACGTCCAGCACCGTGCGCGCGGCGCGCCGGCGGATATTGTCGGGCCGATCGCAATACAGCGCGTCCTTGCGGATATCGAAATAGAACGCCGACAGATCGGTGGCACAGAAATGATGGATTTCGGGATACACCCCGGTCCAGTCGTAGCTGTCCACCGCCGCGCGCATCCGGGCATCCAGCTCGGTCAGCCGGTGCAGCACCCAGCGTTCCAGCTCCGGCATCTGCTCGGCCGGTACCGCTTCGGCCTCGGTGAACCCGTCCAGCGCGCCCAACAGCCAGCGCAGCGTGTTGCGCAGCCGGCGGTACAGTTCCGCCTGCTGCTTCAGGATTTCCGGTCCGATGCGCAGATCCTCGGCGGTATCGGACATCATCACCCAAAGCCGCAGGATATCGGCGCCATAGGTCTTCTGCACTTCTTCCGGCGCCACCACGTTGCCGAGCGATTTCGACATTTTCCGCCCCTGCTCGTCGGTGACGAAGCCGTGCGTCAGGATCGCCTTGAACGGTGCCGCGCCGCGCGTGCCGATGGCCTCCAGCAGCGACGAATGGAACCAGCCGCGATGCTGATCGGAGCCTTCGAGATAGAGATCCGCCGGCCATGGCAGCCCGCGTGCTTCCAGCGTGAACGCATGGGTGGATCCGGACTCGAACCAGACATCGACGATATCGCGCACCTGTTCGAAATCGTCCGGATTGCGATCCGGCCCGAGGAACCGCGCGGGCGGCGAGGCGTACCACGCATCCGCCCCCTCGGCGGTGAACGCGGCCACGATCCGCTCCACCACTACCGGGTCGCGCAACACCGCGCCGGAGCGGCGATCGAGGAACACCGGGATCGGCACCCCCCAGGCACGCTGGCGGCTGATGCACCAGTCCGGCCTGGCCGCGACCATGCTGCCGATCCGGTTGCGTCCCACATCCGGCACGAAGCGCGTCGCGTCCAGCGCCGCCAGCGCGCGGTCGCGGATATGCTCCGGCCCGTCCATGCGGATGAACCATTGCGGCGTGGCGCGGAAGATCAGCGGCGCCCTGGAGCGCCAGGAATGCGGGTAGGAATGCACCAGGGAGCCGCGCGCCAGCAGCCCGCCGGCCGCCGTCAACGCGGCGCAGACCGCATCGGCCGCCTTGTAAACATGCAGACCGGCGAAGCCAGGCACCCAGGGGTTGAAGGTTCCGTCCGGCCCCACCGTGTCCGGCACTTCGATGCCATGGGCGCGGCCGAGGATGAAATCCTCCTCGCCATGTCCCGGCGCGATATGGACGAAGCCGGTCCCGGCCTCGGTGGTGACGAAATCGCCGAACAGGAGCGGCACGTCGTGATCGTAGCCGGCGCCGCGCAGCGGATGCGCGCAGATCACCCCGGCCAGGGCGGCGCCGGGCAGGACGCGGAGGACGTGATGGGTGGCGATCCCGGTCTCGGCCAGGAAGCCCGGCAGCAGCGCCAGCGCGACCAGCAGGCGGTCCCCGGCGCGGACCAGCGACGTCGGCGCAACGCTGTCCACATGGATCAGCGCGTATTCGATCTCCTCCCCCGCGGCCAGCGCGCGATTGCCGGGCATGGTCCAGGGCGTGGTGGTCCAGATCACGATCGCGGCGCCCGCCAGTTCCGGGGTCGGCGCGGCAACGATCGGGAAGCGCACCCAGATCGTCGGGCTGGTATGGTCGTGGTATTCGATCTCGGCCTCGGCCAGCGCGGTTTTTTCCACCGGTGACCACATCACCGGGCGCAGGCCGCGGATCAGCGCGCCGTTCAGCAGGAACTTGCAGATCTCCCCGGCGATCGCCGCCTCCGACGGGAAATCCATCGTGGCGTAGCGCTCGGCCCAGGCGCCTTCCACGCCCAGGCGGCGGAACTCGGTCTGCTGCACCGCCATCCAATGCGCCGCGTAGGCACGACACTCGGCGCGGAAATCCAGCAGCGGGACCGCGTCCTTGTCGCGCCCCTTGGCGCGGTACGCTTCCTCGATCTTCCATTCGATCGGCAGGCCGTGGCAGTCCCAGCCGGGGATATAGAGTCCGTCGTACCCCGCCATCTGGCGCGAGCGGTTGATCACGTCCTTCAGGATCTTGTTCAGCGCGGTGCCGATATGGATGTTGCCGTTCGCATAGGGCGGGCCGTCATGCAGGATGAACAGCTTCCGCCCCTTGGCGGCGGCGCGCATGCGGGCCCACAGGCCCATCGCCTCCCAGCGCGCCAGCAGCGCCGGCTCGCGCTTCGGCAGGTCGGCGCGCATCGGGAACGCGGTGCGGGGCAGGAACACGGTATCGCGGTAGTCGCGCGGGGTCGGGTCGGTCATGGGGGCAATCCTGGGCGCAGGAGACAATGAGGCAGGCGCGACCCGGCTCCGTCAGACGGGAGCCGGGCTGAGAATTCGCCGGCCGGGCGCGCGTGGTGTCATGGCCGGGTTGTGCGTGCCGGCGTGCGGGAGGTCAAGGCGTTGGGCGCCCGGTGCGGTTGGGCGATCGGGTTGGGCGCCCGGGTCGGGGGATGGGGTCGGGCGATCCGGCACGGCTTGGGCACGGGGGTGCGCGCCGGCCCACCTGGATCCATGCCGGCGCCTGCAACCGCGATCGGCGCTTGGCGCAAGCGGCCCCTCTGTGCCACATAACACTCCCTGGCACGGAACGGAGATATCGCATGGGCCTGCGTTCGGTCCTGACCCTCGGCATTGCGGGCCTGCTCGCGGCCGGCGCGGGTGCGGTCGCGGCCGTGGCCGCATCGCCGCCCGGCGTGCCGCACACATTGGTCCAGGCGCTGGCCGCCACCTATATGCGCGAACCCGCCTTGCAAGCCGAGCGCGCCAAGCTGCGCGCCACGGACGAAGACCTGCCCCAGGCCCGCGCCGGCTGGCGGCCCACCGTGGTGCTGGCCGGCGGCGTCGGCTACGGCGACGGGCTGTCGCGCAGCTACACGCCGTTCCTGGGGGGCTGGCTCAAGACCCCGACCGACCGCGACGTCGCCACCGCGCAGGCCACCCTGACCCAGCCGCTCTATACCGGCGGGCGCACCACGGCGAACGTGCATCGGGCCAAGGACCTGATCATGGCCGAGCGCGCCACCATGATCGCCCAGGAAGAGACCAGCCTGACCGACAGCGTCAACGCCTATGTCGGCGTGATCGAGGCCGAACAGTTGCTGCATCTGAACGTCAGCAACGAACAGGTGCTGGCCCAGCAGCTGCGCGCCACCGAGGACCAGTTCCAGGTCGGCGAAGTCACCCGCACCGATGTCGCCCAGGCCCAGGCGGCGCTGGCGGGCGCCAAGGCGCAGCGTGAGACCGCGCAGGGCAATCTGCAGACGGCGGCGGCCACCTATCGCAAGACCATCGGCTTCGCGCCGCCGGCCGACCTGGTGCCGCCGCAGCCGCTGCTGCTGCCGGTGCATACCATGCGCGGCGCGTCCGACATGGCCGCGGCCAACAATCCCAACGTGATCGCGGCGCGGTTCAACGTCGCGGCGGCGAAGAACGCGATCAGCGCGGCGATCGGCCAGTTGCTGCCGCAACTGAGCCTGCAAGCGCAGGCGTTCCAGGCGCAGAACTCGGGCGCGCGCAGCTCGGACCTGAACGGATATACCGCGCTCCTGAATCTTTCGGTGCCGCTGTATCAAGGCGGGTCGGAATACGCGACCGTGCGTCAGTCGCGCCAGACCGCGCGCCAGCAGCTGCACCTGCTGGCGGGCGCGCGGCGGACCGCGGTGCAGCAGGCGGTGGCGTCCTGGCAGACCTATCAGGCGGCGCGCGCCTCCGCTGCCAGCACGCGGCTGGCGGTGCGGGCCAACGAGATCGCGCTGGTCGGCGTGGAGCGCGAGCATCTGGTCGGCACCCGCACCACGCTGGATGTGCTGAACGCGCAGCAGGCGCTGGTGCAGTCTCAGGTGACGTTGGTGCAGAATCTGTCCAACCTGGTAACGGCCTCGTATGCGGTGGCGGCGGCGGTGGGGCGGCTGACGGCGCGGGACCTGCGGCTGCCGGTGCCGCTTTATGATGACACCGCCTATTACAACGCGGTCCGCAATCGCTGGTTCGGTACCGGCGATCCGGTCGGCCGCTATCCCGGCCATTGAGCACGAGAGGCGAGGCATGAGCGGAGCGACGAAGCCGGAGCCGCGGCAGGACGCGGACCCGTCGATGGAAGACATCCTTGCGTCCATCCGCCGCATCCTGAGCGAGGACGAGGCCGCGCCCGCGCCCGCCGATGACGTTCTGGTGTTGGAGCCGTCGATGATGCGAACCGATCTGCCGGCCGGCGAGGCGCCCGAGCCGCATCCGGCAACGCCTGCTCTGACGCCGGAACCCCTGGCGCATGTGGCGTCCCAGCCGCTCCCGCTGGAGGACGCCCCGTTGGCGGATCCGACATCGGGGCTGGTGTCGCCCGAGATTGCGGCGGCGGCGGCTTCGTCGGTGGCGGGGTTGCTGCGGACGCTGGCTTCGGATCGGGCGTTGCAGGTGCGCACGGCCGGACCGACGATCGAGGATGTGGTGCGCCAGATGCTGCGCCCGCTGCTGAAGGAATGGCTGGACGCCAACCTGCCCGATCTGGTGGAGCGCCATGTGCGCGCCGAGATCGAGCGGGTCGTCGGCCGCGCGGTCGGCTGACCCGGCTCCGCTGAGCCGACTCCCCCAGGGCCGGCTTGCCGCGCAGGGCGCGCTTGGGCCGCTTCGCGGCCCGAGCGCGCACGCGGGAGAGGTGACCCGCCTGGTACCTGCGGCGCGCACATGCGGGTTGCCGCGAAGGGCCGTACGGCGCCTCGCGCCCACTGCCCCGGTTGGTTTTTCCTGCGCAGCCCCGGGAATCCTAACCCCACATTAGGGTTTCCCTCCTATAGCTACCCACT
>JAKAZJ010000083.1 GCA_021826565.1 Pseudomonadota bacterium
AGGAGTCTTCGCAGGCCTCGATCATCGAGCCGGTATGGCAACAATAGCAGGACCCCTTGTCGGGGTGTGGGCCACGGCCGAATTCCGAGTTCATCGTGTCGACTTCCAGTTCGAGGCAGATCTCGATGGCGCGCTTCCAGTGCCGCACCGCTGCCTTGCGCTCGTCCTCGTCATTCGACGCCCAGCGATACATCGGCAGCAGCGAGGCGATCCCCACACCGGCCTCTTTCAGCGCCCGCCTGAAGCCCCGCACCCGTTCCGGAAACACCCGCGGCGCCTTGAACCATTCCAGAAAATCTCCCCGCGGGGAAAGTTCGATCCAGTCGAAGCCGATTTCCTTCACTCTGAAGGGCAGTTCCTCCAGGCCAAGATGACGGTGCATGAACGGATCAAGTGCGATCTTCATCGTATGTCCTCCCTGCGGCAGCGCTTCGGCAAGTCCTGCCGCGCGGTCCGGCATCTCTTCTTACGCGCTCTGTAACGGGCACGCCGCGTGCGCTGTTGACGATTTTTCGTCAACAGCGCACTCTCGCGCATGACTGGAGCCCAAGCTTCCCGCAAGACACGGACGCGCGCCCGCCTTGCCGACATTGCGCGGGTGGCGGGTGTAAGCATTGCCACAGTGGACCGGGTCTTCAACGAGCGTGAGTCAGTTTCAGATGCCGCGCGCGAACGGGTGATCCGGGTCGCGCGCGAGATGGGTGTGCGCCGGGATCTGCCAGAAGCCTACAGGCCGATCACGCATCTTGACCTGATCCTGCCGAAGAACGACTCACCATTTTTCGTCCGCCTTCGGGCGGCTTTCCGCGACGGTATCGCCATGCTGGATCGTGGCATCGCCATGCACCGGCACATCCTTGCCGTGGAGGATACCGCAAGCTTCGTGCGCCTCATTTCCGAGACGTCCTACGCACGACAAGGAATGATCCTCGCCGTCCCGGACCGACCGGAGATCCGTGCCGCGGTCCAATCCATCCAGGCCGCCGGCCAGAAGGTGGTAACGATCGTGACCGATCTGCCGGGTCTCGCCGGAGCTGATTATCTTGGCATTGATAATCGTCAGGCAGGCGCCACTGCCGCCCATCTTCTCGGGCGCAGCTGCCGGCAGAGTGGCCGGGTCGCCGTTCTCGGTGCCCATCACGACTGGGCTGGTCATGTCGAGCGCATGGGAGGCTTCCAGACGACGCTATCGCGCGATTTCCCCCACCTGCATTGCGAGATCATCGAAATGGATACGCGCGACGACCCTGATCGTTGTGCGCGTTCTCTGCGAGCGGCATTGTCGTTCGGGCCGCTTGTCGGCGTCTACAATACCGGCGCCGGCTCGATCGGCATCATGAATGCGCTGAAAGGGGCTATGCCGCGTCCATTCTGGATCGGACACGAGTTATCCGACGATCACATCATCTATCTCAAGGACGGCACAATGGATTACGCGATTGATCAGAATCCGCGTGGCCAGGCCCTAGGTAGCTTGCAGACCCTTCTTTACCGCTGCGGTCTGATCACCTCCACCCCGGCACTGTCGCATGCCGAACTGCGAATTTACACCCGGGAGAATCTGCCCGCCCGCAATTATGAGGAATCTAGTCAGTTGTCGTTGGACTAGGTGTTTAGTCCCGGAATTTGGTCGATTGGGGTGATGATGAACCCGTTTGGCTCTGACGTCCATCGTTTGCAGATGAATTCGTTTGGTATGAGACCCTTTAGGGTCTTGAGCCATTGGGCAAAGTTGTAGGCGTCGATCAAGTCGCGAAGGTGGCGGCGCAAAATATCATGTGACACTGCGCGTCATCGGCGAAGCCTACCGCTTCAGGCCTGGGACATCGACCACGCGCTCGCCGCAATCCACGCGCCGGGGCTTCCGTTCATCCTTGTCTGCGCGGGCTGCTTCGCGAAGGTTGGCCGGGTCACTTCGCTGTGGATGGGCGTGGAACGCAATCAGGCCTTGCTGCATTTTCAGTCGAAGATCGAGACTGCGCTGCGGCGGATCGTGCTGGCGCCGGAACACCGCCGCTACGCGCCTCACGTGACACTATTCAGTTCGCACTTTAGCGACAACCATGCGGTCTAGACTTTGGAGGTCGAATACTAACTCGGTGCCCGGCACCCGCGCCCTGACGAAAGTCGCCACCGTCAGACCGGTGCCGCGGGTGCCGGAGACGAGTCGTAGGCACCCCAGACCGACTGGTCGAAGTTGACCATCGCCCCCGTCATCAATCCGGATTCGGCGCTGGAGAGGAAGGCAACCGCGCGCGCGACCTCGGTCGGGTCGATCAGCCGGCCGAAGGGTTGCTGCGCTGCGGCGTCGGCCAGCCAGTTCTCGCTGGCGCCGTGGAATTCGGTCTGAACCCGGTGTTCGCCATCGCTCGCCATCCAGCCGATATTCAGGCCGTTGACGCGGATTCGGTTGCGCAGGAGTGCATAGGCGGTGTTCTGCGTCAGGGTCGCCAGCGCGCCTTTCGAGGCGCAGTAGGCGGAAATGAAGGGCTGCCCAGCCTTCGCCGACATCGAGCAGATATTGACGATCGTGCCTTCGGTATTCTCTCGCCGCATGATCCGGATTGCATCCTGCATGAGAAAGAACGGCCCGCGGACGTTGACGGCGAACATGCGGTCAAACAGATCCGGGGAGGTATCGATGATGGTGCCACGGTCGGTGATCGCAGCGGCGTTGACAAGGACATCGACCCGACCGAAAGCGGTGTCGGCCGCGGCGACGACCGCTCGGCAATCCTCGACCTGCCCGAGATCGGCTTGCACGAAGATTACCCGAGCGCCAGTGGCTTCAGATATTTCCCTTGCCCGCGCCTCACCCTTTTCACGCGAGCGGCCACAGGTGACCAACCCGGCGGCATCGCGCTCGGCGAATAGCCGGGCGATCGCCAAGCCAAGCCCTTGGGTGCCGCCGGAAACAATCGCGATTTTTCCCGACAATTGAGCCATCATCGGGTCTCCTGAATAGAATAGCCGGCGCGACGCAGCGCATCGGCGAGAGCGTCGTGGCCGATTTTCGCATAGCGCGCCGGCGGTGCCTTGGCCGGGTCTTGCTCGGCCTCGACGACGAACCAGCCTTCGTAACCGAAATCGGCAAGACGCTGGATGACCGGTCCGAAATCGATGGAGCCGTCGCCCGGCACGGTGAAGGCGCCAGCGAGGACCGCATCCAGAAAGGACTGCCGCGTACGGTCGAGCCCCGCGATCACTGGCTCTCGCACATCCTTAACGTGAACATGGCGGATTCGCCTGCCATGTTTCGTCAGCACGCGGAACATGTCGCCGCCGGCAAAGCGGAGATGCCCGGCATCGAAAAGCAGCCCGACGGCCTCGCCGGTATGGGCCATCAGCAGATTGATGTCGCGCTCGGTCTCGACCGCGGTGGCCATGTGATGGTGGAAGACGAGCGGAACGCCCTGTTCCGCACAGTATTCGGCAAAGCGAGTCAGGCGCCGCCCATAGGCGGGAAACGCATCCTCCGCTAACACACGGCGACCGGCGAGCGGGGCGTTGCGGCGATTCTGCAGCGTGCCGGCCGTTTCGCCATAAACGAGGCAGGAAGCACCGAGCTCTCGAAACAAGGCGAGTTGAGCGGCGGCCTGCTCACGCTCGGCTACGAGATCGTCGGGTGCGTCCAACACCGTTCCGGAATACCAGCCGCCGACGAGAGAAAGACCGAAAGCGCCCAGCTTTGCCCGCAGAGACGGAGCATCTCTTGGAAACTTGCCGCCATTTTCGACGCCAATGAAGCCGGCGGCACGACTCTCGGCGAGGCAGGTTTCGAGCGGCGTGTCACCGCCGAGTTCCGGCAGGTCGTCATTGGTCCAGGCGATCGGGGCAATGGCCAGCTTGGCTTTCATTCAGAATCCTCCCATCCCGCGGCCTCGGCAAGCGACCTACGCGGCTTTAGAATTTTTATTGCCGATTATTTTATATTGCAAGCTTTATTGCAATAATGCCGCCGCCGGAAGCGTCAGGTTCCTTCAGCGCGCCGGCGGCGCGGGCCGGCGGCACCGCGGCTGCGATCCTTCTCGGTGACGGTGGGGATACGTGGCATTTCATCTCGGCCGCGCTGAAGGATCGCCGCACTCGCCACCGCAAGGCATTGTACGAGGCACATCGGCGCCGCGAGCGTGCGCGCGAACGAGTATTCATCCTCCGGAACCGTGAAGAGCGCCTTTGCATCCTTGGCGATCGGCGACAGCTGGCTATCGGTAATAGCAATGACGGGCGTTCCGCTCGCGGCCGCGCGCTCGGAAATCGCCACCACCTCCTGCGCATAATGCCGGAAGGCGATGGCGACGAGCACGTCGCCGCGCGTCATTGTTTCCGCCATTTCCTGCGCGAGGCCGCCCGCCGGATCGAGCAGGACAACGCGGCGGTGCAGCATGGTCAGCAGGTAGCGCAGCAGCAGGGCGATGGGTTCGGAGCGGAGCTGGCCGGCGATGTAGATCGTGTCGGCCCCGGTGATCAAGCGGGCTGCTGCGGTGAGGGTGTCCTCGGGAACGCGTTCGAGCAGGTCCTGTAGGGCGGCTATGTCGCGCACTACAAGATCGCGCAGGTAACCGAGATTGCCGGAGCGCGCATGGCGGGACAGTTCGCCATCCAGCGCCTTGACCCGCTCGCGGAACCCCGGCGCCGCCGTGGCAAGCCGGGTCTGAAACACGGCTTGCAATTCCTTGAACCCGGAATAGCCGAATTCCTGGGCGAAACGGACCAGGCTGGAAGCATGGGTGTCACATCGCAGCGCGATGACACTGATCGATTCGAGCGCGACGACATTGGGATTTTGTGTGACGAAACGGGCGATTTTCTGAAATCCCGAAGAAAGGTTGGGATATTGCGCGGTGATGAGATTGACGATGCCCTCATAGTTCTCCGGCAGTCCGCTGCCGGACGTCGACTTACCCCTGACCATTCACCCACTCTCCGCTTCACTGGTTTCGTTCGCGACCGGACACCGATGCCCGTATGGGAAGACGGAATCGGTTTGGAATTTTTGTTGCAGATTATATTTTTCGGCAATATGTTTTCTGTGTCACACCATGAACACAATCGGCACAACAAGACGAGGAACCGCCTTCCGATGATCCGATCGATCCGCACGTGCCCGCCGCCCATGGCGCCTTCGTCCTGCCTCCAAAGTCAGGGCATGCAGTACGGCGACGCAGTCCGGTCAGCTGCCACTATAGCGTGCGGATGCGGCATCGCAAGAAACGTTGCGATGACCGGTAGCCGGCAATGATCCCGAACAATGTGTTGCGCACATGGCGCGCGGGCGGGGCTGCGATCAATGGCTGGCTATCAATCGGCTGTCCATTCACTGCCGAGATCATGGCGGCGCAGGGATACGACTCGATCACGATCGACCTCCAGCACGGGTTGGTCGGCTACGAGGTGGCGACAACGATGCTGCAGGCGATGCAGGCTAGCGGTGTAACGCCACTTGTGCGCGTTCCATGGCTTGATCCGACCTGGATCATGAAGGCGCTGGACGCCGGCGCCTATGGCGTGATCTGCCCGATGGTGAACACGCGCGAGGATGCCGAGCGGCTGGTGTCCTATGTCCGTTATCCACCCGTCGGGACGCGCAGCTTCGGCCCGACCAGGGCGAATTTCTCCGCCGGCGCCGATTACGGGCGCGAGGCCGATCGGGAGATGATCTGCCTGGCGATGATCGAAACCGCCGAGGCCTTCGCCAATCTCGCCGAGATTGTGGCAACGCCCGGGCTCGATGGCGTCTATATCGGGCCGGCCGACCTCACGCTTGGCCTGACCGGACGGCGTTTTCCGACCGGATTTGACCGGGTGGAACCGGAACTCGTCGAGGCGATCGGCACAATTCTGGACACGGCGCACCAGGCGGGCATCCGCGCCTGCCTGCACAATGGCTCGCCTGCCTATGCGGCGAAGGCGATCGGGTGGGGGTTCGATCTCGTCACCGTGTCGAACGATGTGCGGCTGCTGGCCGATGCCGCGCGCGCGAGCGTGGAGACGACACGGCGCCTCACCGCCGGCGCGGGAGAGTCCTGACATGCCGCATGTTCTTGTCGCCGGACGGATTCACGAGGCCGGGATCGATGCGCTGCGGGCGGCGGAGGGCATCACGCTGGACGTGGTCGATGAGGTTTCACTCGAGTCCTACGCGAAGCTGATCGTTCGGGCCGACGCAGTGCTGATTCGCACGCAACCGATGCCAGCGGAGGTGATTGCGACCGCACCTCAGCTACGCATCGTCTCTCGGCATGGGGTGGGGTATGATTCGGTCGATGTCCCGGCGCTGAACGCGCGCCGGATTCCGCTTTCCTTGGTTGGCGACGTCAATTCCCGCTCGGTGGCCGAACATGCGCTCATGATGATTCTCGCCCTCGCCCGCCGCCTGCCGGATTACGACCGGGCGACGCGGGCGGGCGAATGGCATCGCCGTGACAGCCGCGAGGCGGGAGACATCGCCGGCAAGAGCCTTCTGGTGATCGGCTTCGGCCGGATTGGCCGGATCGTGGCGAAGATGGCGCAGGCCTTCGAGATGCAGGTCATGGTGCGTGATCCGATGGCCGATCCGGCGGCAATCCGCGATGCCGGGGCCGTTCCGGCGGACGATCTGGGCGGGGCGCTGGCGGCAGCGGATTTCGTGTCGCTGCACATCCCGCGCGCGGGACAGGCCCCGGTAATCGGCGCGACCGAGCTCGCGCGGATGAAGCCTTCCGCCTTCCTGATCAACACGGCGCGGGGCGGGCTGGTGGATGACGCGGCACTCGATGAGGCGCTGCGCGCCGGCCGCCTCGCCGGCGCCGGGCTCGACGTGTTCACTGAGGAACCGCCACACCCGGGCCGGGGACTGCTCGACAACGAACGCGTGCTGCTGACGCCGCATGTGGCCGGACTGACGCAGGAATGCGCGATGCGGATGTCGCTCGCCGCAGCGCGCAACATTCTCGACCATTTCGCTGGGCGGCTCGACCCCGCGCTCGTCGTCAACCGCGCGGCGATCGGGTATGCGGCCGCGCCGGCCGGTGCATGAACCTGCCGCGCCGGCGCCGGCGCGGTCTCTCGAACCCGGGGCCGCGGCCCCAGAACCCGGAGTGTCTTCAATGTTGAGGGTTGCCGTTCTCGGCGCCGGCCGCATCGGCCGGATCCATGCCGCCAATGCCGCCGCCAACCGGCAGGCGAAGCTCGTTGCCATTGCCGATCCGTTCGGAAGCGCGGCGGAGGACCTCGCGCGGGAACTTGGCTGCGCCGCCTCGACCGATCCCGAAGCCGTGCTGGCGCGCGCAGATGTCGATGCCGTGGTGATCGGCACGCCGACCGACACGCATGTCGCGCTCATGCTCGCCGCGGTGCGCGCCGGCAAGGCCGTGCTGTGCGAGAAGCCGATCGATCTCGAC
>JAKAZJ010000084.1 GCA_021826565.1 Pseudomonadota bacterium
CAGCGCGGCGGCGCTGACACCCACCTGGCGCAGCGCCGCCACCTGATCGTCCATCAGCGCGATCAGCGGCGAGACCACCACCGCCAGCCCGGGCAGACACAGCGCCGGCACCTGGTAGCAGAGGCTTTTGCCGCCGCCGGTCGGCATCAGGACCAGCGCGTCGCCGCCCGCCAGCACGTGGCGTATCGCCGGTTCCTGCAAGCCACGGAAATCCGGGAAGCCGAAGACGCGGCGGAGGATCTCGCGCGGGTCGCCCGGATTCATCGCGCGGGGGTCATCGCGCGGGCGGCGGCTCCGTTACGCTGCGGCTACGGCGCGGCGGGTCATCACCCCGATCAGATGCGCGCGGTACTCGGCGCTGGCGTGGATGTCGGCGTTCAGATCATTGGGCGCGGTGGCGATGCCCGTGATCGCGTCGGCGGAAAAACGGGCGCTGAGCGCCTTTTCCATCGCCGCATGACGGAACACGCCGCCCTGGCCGGCGCCGGTCACCGCGACGCGCACCCCGGCGGGAAAGCGCGCCACGAACACGCCGACGATTGCGTAGCGCGAGGCCGGGTTGCGGAATTTCTGGTAGTTCGCCGCCGCCGGCGCGGGGAAGGTCACGGAGATGATGATCTCGTCGGCGGCCAGCGCGGTGGTGAACATGCCCTGGAAGAAATCATCGGCCGCGATTTCACGCCGGTTGGTCTTGATGGTGGCGCCCAGCGCCAGCGCCGCGGCCGGGTAATCGGCGGCCGGGTCGTTGTTCGCCAGGCTGCCGCCGATGGTGCCGCGATGGCGCACCTGCTCGTCACCGATGCCGCCGGCGAGTGCCGCCAGCGCCGGGATCACGCGCCGCACATCGGCGGAATGCGCCACCGCGGCATGGGTGGTCATCGCGCCGATGGTCACGGAACCGGCGGTCACGGTGATGCCGGTCAGCCCCGCCTTGGCCAGATCGACCACCACCGATGGGTGATTGAGCCGCTGCTTCAGCACCGGGATCAGGGTCATGCCGCCGGCCAGCGCCTTCGCTTCCGGGTCGGCACCCAGCGCCTTCACCGCGTCGGCGACGGAACCGGGCTTCTGATAAGCGAAATCGTACATCGCGTGCTGTCCCTTATGCTATTCGGCGGCCATGCGGGGCCGGCCGGCCTGGATGATGGACCAGAGTTTGGGGGCGGTCGCCGGCATGTCGATATGCCGCACGTCGTAGTCGCGCAGCGCATCGACCACCGCGTTCATCACCGCCGGCGGGCTGCCGATCGCGCCGACCTCGCCGCAGCCCTTCACCCCCAGCGGGTTGTGGGTGCACAGCGTGGATTCGGTGCCGACCGTGATATTCGGCAGGTTGTCGGCGCGCGGCATGGTGTAATCCATCATGGACCCCGACAGCAGCTGGCCGGCGCTGTCATACACCGCGTGTTCCAGCAGCGCCTGGCCGATGCCCTGCGCCACGCCGCCCTGCACCTGGCCCTCGACGATCATCGGGTTGATCACCCGGCCCACGTCATCGACCGCGGTGAAATTGATCACCGTGGTCACGCCGGTCTCGGGATCGATCTCGATCTCGGCGATATGGCAGCCGCCGGGATAGGTGAAGTTCTTCGGGTCGTAGAAGGCGGTTTCTTCCAGACCCGGCTCCAGCTCCTCGATCGGGTAGTTGTGCGGCACATAAGCGGTCAGCGAAATATCTGTCAGCGTCTTCGACTTGTCGGTGCCGGCAACCGTGAAGGTACCGGACTTGAACTCCACGTCCTCGACCGCCGCTTCCATCAGATGGGCGGCGATCTTGCGGCCTTTCGCGATGATCTTGTCCATCGCCTTGACCATCGCCGAACCACCCACCGCCAGCGATCGCGAGCCGTAGGTGCCCATGCCGAACGGGATGCGGCTGGTATCGCCATGCACCACCTCGATCTGGTCCATCGGCACGCCGAGCTGTTCATGCACCAGCTGGGCGAAGGTGGTTTCGTGGCCCTGGCCGTGGCTGTGCGAGCCGGTGAACACCGTCACGCTGCCGGTGGGGTGGACGCGGATATTGGCGCATTCGTACAACCCCGCGCGCGCGCCGAGCGAGCCCACCACCGCGGACGGCGCGATGCCGCAGGCTTCCAGATAGGTGGACAGGCCGATGCCGCGCAGCTTGCCGCGCGCCTTGGCCGCCGCGCGCCGGGATTCGAAGCCGGCGAAATCGGCCGATTTCAGCGCCGCGTTCAGGGTCGCGGTGTAATCGCCGCTGTCATATTGCAGCGCCACCGGGGTCTGGTACGGGAAGGCATCGTTGGGGATGAAGTTGCGGCGGCGGATCTCGATCCGGTCGATCCCGGTTTCGCGCGCTGCCACATCCACCAGCCGTTCCAGCAGGAACGTCGCCTCCGGCCGCCCGGCGCCGCGATAGGCATCGACCGGGACCGAGTTGGTGAACACCGCCTTCACCTCGGCGTAGATCGCCGGGGTCTTGTACACGCCCGCCAGCAATGTGGCGTACAGGTAGGTCGGCACGCAGGGCGCGAAGGTGGACAGATACGCCCCCATATTGGCCAGGGTGGCCACGCGCAGGCCGAGGAAATGCCCGTCCTTGTCCAGCGCCAGTTCCGCGGTGCTGAGATGGTCGCGCCCATGCGCGTCCGACATGAAGCTTTCCGAACGCTCGGCGGTCCATTTCACCGGCCGCTTCAGCTTGCCCGCGGCCCAGGTGACGATCGCTTCTTCCGCGTAGTGGTAGATCTTGGAACCGAAGCCGCCGCCGACATCCGGCGCGATCACGCGCAGATGGTTTTCCGGGATGTGCAGCACGAACGCGCCCATCAGCAGGCGGATCACATGCGGGTTCTGGCTGGTGGTGATCAGCGTGTAGTCGCCCGACATGGAATCGAAATCGCCGACCGCGGCGCGCGGCTCCATCGCGTTCGGGATCAGCCGGTTGTTCTCCAGCTCCAGCTTGACGACTTTGGCGGCACCGGCGAACGCCGCATCCACCATCGCCTTGTCGCCGATATGCCAGTCGTAGCAGATGTTGCCGGCCACCTCGTCATGGACCCGCGTCGCGCCCGGGGCCAGCGCCTCGCGCAATCCGGCCGTACCGGGCAGGTCCTGGTAGTCGATCGCCAGTTTCTCGGCCGCGTCTTTCGCCTGCTGCCGGGTCGCCGCGATCACCACTGCGACCGGATCGCCGACATGGCGCACCTTGCCGATCGCCAGCACCGGATGCGCCGGCTCGGCCATCGGGCTGCCGTCCTTATTGTGGATCTGCCACCCGCACGGCACGCCGCCCACGCCATCGGCGGCCAGATCCGCGCCGGTATAGACCGCGACCACGCCCGGGGACGCCTTCGCCGCCGCGCTGTCGATGCCCAGCAGCCGCGCGTGCGGGCGATCGGAGCGGCGGATATAGGCGTAGAGCTGCCCGGGCCGGTTCATGTCGTCGGTGTAATGGCCGCGGCCGCTCAGGAAGCGCAGGTCTTCCTTGCGGCGGACGGAAGCGCCGATGCCCTCGAAACCCATGTCTGGACCCTCCCGTTTATGATTGTCATTCGGCGGCGGCTGGGACCGCCTTGCCGTGCATCAGCGGCCATGCCGCGGCGATCGCCTTGACGATGTTATGATAGCCGGTGCAGCGGCAGAGATTGCCCTCCAGACCGTCGCGGATTTCGTGTTCGGTCAGGCCCTCGGGGTGGGACTGCACCAGGTCGATCGCGCTCATGACCATGCCCGGGGTGCAGAAGCCGCATTGCAGGGCGTGGTGCTCGCGAAACATCTCCTGCATCGGGTGCAACGTGCCGTCGGCGGCGGCCAGCCCCTCGATCGTGGTGACCTTGGCGCCGTCGGCCTGCACCGCCAGCATGGTGCAGGATTTCACCGACATTCCGTCCAGATGGACCACGCAGGCGCCGCATTGGCTGGTATCGCAGCCGACATGGGTGCCGGTGAGGCCGATCTTCTCGCGCAACAGTTCCACCAGCAGGGTGCGATTCTCGACCTCCACCGTGTGCTGAGTGCCGTTCACCGTCAGGGATACCTGAGGCATCGTGTTCCCCTTATGTCCGCTTTGTTGCGCCGTGTTGGATGAAGCCCCCGCCCGGCTGCCCCCGGGTTCGGTTCGGGGCGGAGAATGGTCGGGCGGGGCGGACCGGTCAAGCGGTTCCGCGGGCTATAACGCTGCCAGCACGATGACGATCACGCCCAGGATCAGGTTCGCCGCGATCAGCCGGCGGATGCGCTCGGCCGCTTCCAGCGCCCGCGCGGTGCCGACCGCGGCGCGAAACCGGCGATACGGGCCGAACACGATCGCGGCGAAGATGGCCGTCATCACCAGCCCCAGCCCCAGCATCGCGTTCACGTTCCAGGGCAGATGCGCGAACCCGCCATAGAAGCCGAAAATCATGGCGAAGCCCGACGCCAGGATCAGCGCCAGCGCGTGCCACACCACCAGGAAGAAGCGGCGGAAGATGCGGTGATGCAGGGCCACGCGGGCAGGCGGCTCCAGCACCGCAAGGCCCGGGCGCACGATCATCACGGCGAAGAACATACCCCCCACCCAGATCACGGCGCAAAGAATATGCAAGGCCAGCACCCAGCCCCACGGATTGGTCACGGCGGTCATCGGATCAGATCCTCGATTTCGGCAAGCAGGGCACGCAGTTCGGCCGCGGCCGGGCCGCGCGGGGCAGCCTCGGTGATGCCGAGGCCGGTGGCAAAGGCGGTGGCGAAGCCGACCCGGTTGCCCAGGGTGGCGGCAAGGCGCGGCAGCGCGCGGCGGGCGATCTCGGCCTCGATCGTCGCGCGCAGGCGCCCGGCCTTGGGGGCGCGGTTCAGCACCAGCCGGGTGGCGCGGCGTTCGGCGGCGGTCAGGGTCAGCGTGCCCTCGGCGGCCCATAAATCCAGCGGACTGGGTTGCACCGGGACCAGCACCAGGTCCGCGGCGCGGATCGCCAGCCGCGCCTCGGTTTCAATCTGCGGCGGGCTGTCGATCAGCACCAGGTCGCAGGACCGGCGCAGCCCGTCCAGCGTGGCCGCCAGCCGCCAGCCGGTGGTATCGGCGAACGCGATCGCGGCGGGGGCGGGCGCGCGCGCGGCGCGCAGTTCGTGCCAGTGGCGCAGGCTGCGCTGCGGGTCGATATCCAGCAACGCCACACGACGGGTGCCGGCGAAGGCCGCGGCCAGATGCGCGGCGAGCGTGGTCTTGCCCGTGCCGCCCTTCTGCTGCGCGATGGTCAGGACATGCGCCATCCGACTCGGGTCCCGTTCTGGTCGCGTCCGTCAAACCAGAACCGGCCCGCAAACACCAGCGGATTCAGGCGCCGCCGCGCAGTTCCCCCAACACCCCCAGCGCGAAACGTAGCGCCGCCTGGCTGGCCGGATCGCGCAGGATCCGCCACAGCCCGCCCAGCCCGCCCGCCGGCGCCGACGCGGCTTGCTCGCGCAGCGCGGCGCGGTCCACGGCGTCGGCCAGGGTCACCAGGCGCTCGGCCAGCCCGCTGCGCGCCAGGCGATCGATCAGGACCAACGCCTCCCCCGCGATCTCGGCCAGACGGGCGATGATATCGTCGGACAGCATATCCGCCGCGCCGCCGGCAATGCGCGCCAGCGCCACCAGCCGATCGAGATCGCCCGCCTCCAGCAGCGCCGCCACGGTCCGCTCCACGCCGGCGCGTTGTTCCGCGGTCAGGCCGGCTCCGATGGCATCGGTCATGACAAAAATCCCCTACAACAAGCCGCGGGCCGAGGCCCAGTAGAGCTTGTTATACGCCATCTTCATCGCATGCATGGCGGCACTCGGCGGCTGCGGGCGCGGCGGATGCAGGTAGTCGAACATCGCGTAGGTGGCGCGGTCCTTGCCGGCCTCGATGAAGCAGAACACCTTGCCGTCATAGCGGCGCGTGGCGCAGCCGTTGCGCACCAGCGCGGCGACGTTCTCGGCTGCCACCTCGGCCTCGAAATGCGCGGTCGATCCGGCCTTGCTGATCGGCAGGTTGGTGGTATCGCCCAGCACGATCACGCTGTCGGCATGATCGCCGACCATGCGCAGCGAATGCCGGTCGGTCGGGATGAAGCCGGCGGGACCGAGCTTGTTGTCCTCGATCACCGCCTGTCCGCGATGCGGGGGCACGGTGACCAGCAGGTCGAATTTCACTTCGGTTCCTTCCTCCGACCGGGCGACGCCCAGGGCCGGGTCCACCTCGCGCAGGTTGAAGAACATCTCCTGGCGTATGCCGCGTTCGGTGAATTCCGGGCCGGCCCAGTTGGCGACGGATTCGATGCCGTGCGGGCGGCCGATCGGGAACGTGTAGTAGAACTCGGTGCGGTCGGTCAGGCCCTTGTCGCGGATGTAGTCGTACATCGTAAGGGTAATCTCTAGCGGAATCATCGGGCATTTATGCGGCAGCCCGACGGTGATCAGGATGCGCCCGCCGGTGAACGCCTCCAGGCGCTGGTGGAAATGCTGCGCGTCGGCGGCGGTGTAGCAATGGATCGCGGTCTCCTTGAGCCCGGGAATCTCCTCGGGCACGGGGCGCGAGCCGGTGGCGATCACCAGCAGATCGTATTCATGGGTCCGCCCCGACTCGGTGACCACATGCTTGTCGGCCAGCGCGAAGCGCCGCACCGGATCGACATGCAGCGCGATTTGCGGTTCCAGCAGGCTGGCCTGCTCGCGTTCCAGCTCCTCCGGCGTCATCCGCCCCAGCGCCACATATAGCCAGCCGGGCTGATACACATGCTTGTCCGAGGCGGTGAGCATGGTCAGCCGCGCCTTGCCCGCGCGCAGTTCGGGCGCCAGGCGCCGCGCCACGTTGTTGGCGAAGATCGTCCCCGCCATCCCGCCGCCCACCACGACGATGCGCATGACCGATGTTCCTCCGCTGCCAGAAGCTACTTCACTTTACGCACGAACAGGTGCCACACGCCGCCCGGGTCCTGTTCGGTCCGTTCCAGCGCATGACCCACCTTGCGGACCCATTCCGGCACGTCCCGGGCGGTGCCCGCGTCCGAGGACAGCAGCTCGAAAATCGTGCCCACTTCGGCGCGGCGCAAGCTGGCGATCAGCTCCATCAGCGGGCCGGGGCAGTAGCTGCCCCGGGCATCGATCAGGGTCGGCTCGGGCATCGGCGTCGGGTCCTTCGCTCGGGCGGACAGCATAGCAGAAACGGCGCGGCTGCCGACCGGCGGCGCGGATCGGGCAGAAGCAGGCGTCTTCTTTTGTTGATTTCTGCCGGTCATTGTGATATACAATCATTCCGGTACTGCCAGGGAAGTCGGTTCCCGCGGCACGCCCTCGGAGACGTGATTGATGAACGGTGTTCGTGTTGCGGGCGTTCTTGCCGTCATGCTGGGCGCCGGTCTGGTGCTCGCCCACCCCGCCCGGGCCTCGCTGCTGCATCAGTACCTCTTCAACG
>JAKAZJ010000085.1 GCA_021826565.1 Pseudomonadota bacterium
CCAGTCGAACAGATCGTCCAGGAACGCCACCACCGCGATCAGCGTCGCGGCGCCGATCACGCCCAGGAAATAGGGCTCGGCGATGCGCGCGAAGCGGGCGAACCCGTACAGCACCGCGACGCCGACCAGGAACGCACCGACGATTCCGATCCCGCCCCCTTTCGGCGTGGGCGCGCTGTGCGCCTTGCGCGCATCCGGGCGGTCCATCACCCGCAACGCCATCATGCCGCGCACCAGCGCCGCCGACAGCACTGCCAGCGCGGCCACGAACACCAGGTGCCGCAGCACCGCGAAGATGGTCATCGCCGCCTATAGCCCCGCATACCCATCGCGGGTCTGCGGCAGTTTCCAGCCCAGCAACCGCCCCGCGATCATGGTGCGCAACACCTGCGCGGTGCCGCCGCCGATGGTGAACATGCGCGCATCGCGCACCATCCGCTCCAGCGGGAAATCACGCGAATAGCCGCGCGCGCCGAACAACTGTAGCGCGTCATTGGTGACCTTGACCGCCAGTTCCGAGGCGAACAGCTTCGCCTGCGCGGCCAGCAGCGGGTCCGGGAACGGGTCCGCCGACAACGCGGCCTGATGGATCCCGAGCCGCGCGGCGTTCAGCCCGGTCGCCATATCGGCCAGCATCCATTGCACGCCCTGGAACTCGCCGATCGGGCGGCCGAACTGGCGGCGTTCCCGCACGAAGCCCAGCGCGGCATCGAACGCGCCCTGCGCCAGGCCCAACGCCACCGTCGCGGCCCCCACGCGCTGGGTGTTGTAGGCGTCCATCAACTGGGAAAACCCGATCAGCCCGCCATCGGCCCGGCGCAGCACCATGTCATCGGCGATGAACAGATCCCGGAAGATCATTTCGCTTTCCGGGATACCGCGCAATCCCATCGCCGGCTCGCGCTTGCCGACGATAAGGCCGTCCGGCGTGCCGCGCTCGGGATCGCGCACCGCCAGGAACCCGCCGATGCCGCGATCGGTCCCGTCGGCGTCCCGCACGCGGGCGAAGATCAGGTGCAGGCGGGAGACCCCGCCGCCGGTGATCCAGTGCTTGCGCCCGTCGATCACGAAACCGCCGGGGCGGCGCGTGGCCGTGGTGCTCATGTCGGTCGCGGCCGATCCGGCTTCGGGTTCGGTGATGCAGATCGCCGGCTTGTCGCCCGCCAGTACCAGCTCGGCCGTCAGGCGGCGCTGCGCGGGGCTGCCATAGCGCAGCACGGCGGACAGCGCGCCCATGTTGGTTTCAACCGCGATCCGACCGGTGACGCCGCAGACGCGCGCCAGTTCCTCGATGATGATCGCGGCGTCCAGGAAATCCCCGCCGCCGCCGCCGAACTCGGCCGGGATGGTGTAGCCCAGCAGCCCGGCCTCGCGCAGCGCGGCGACATTGTCCCATGGGTAAGCTTCGTCGCGATCCACCGCCGCGGCGCGCGGGGCGATCACGGTTTCGGCCAGGTGGCGGACGGTGGCGCGCAGGGCGCGCCGCGGCGGGGAAAGCGCATCGGACATGCACCGGAACCTGCCCGGGGCCGTGCGCGATGTCCAGGATTGGCGCGGCGTCCGCCGCGCCGTTATGAATCCCGGCCGCCCCAGGAGCCCGCCATGTCCGCCGCGATGCCCCGCACCGAATCATGTCCCTGCGGCTCCGGGCTGCGTGCGCTGCGCTGCTGCGCGATGGAACCCGGCGCCCTGGCCACCGGGGACGCCGCGCGCCACCTGGCGCCCCTGATCGAGCGCGCCGTGCAGGCCGAGCGCGAGGGCGCGAAGGAGGTCGCCGAACGCCTCGCGCTCGATGTACTGGACCTGGCCCCGGGCGAGACGCGGGCGCTCGCGGTGCTGTACGCGCTGCGCAAAGAAGGCGGCAACCAGCGTGCCGCCGAGGCCCTGATCGGACGTATCGTCGCGATCAATCCCAACGATTTCTGGGCCACCAACGAGATCGCCCTGCTGCTGCTGGCCCGCGGCGCGCTGGCGGACGCCGAACGCCACGCCCGCAACGCGGTCCGCATCGCCCCGGAAAACCCGCAGGCGCACAACCTGATGGGCATGATCCTGACCGAGGCGCATCGTCCCCAGGTCGGCGAATTCCATTACCGCCGCGTGCTGACCCTGGCGGCCCGGCGCGATCCGATCCTGCTCGCGAATCTGGCGTGGAATCTGAAGAACCAGGGCCGCATGGCGGAGGCGCGCGACCTCTACGCCGAATCGGTTGCCGGCGCGCCCACCGTGCTGCAAACGCTGCTCGGCCTCGCCCGGCTCGAGGAGGCGGATCGCCGCTTCGAGGCGGCGATGGACGCGCTCGATCGCGCCGAACGGGCTTCCCCCGATAATCCATCGGTCCGCCTGACCCGCGCGGTGGTGCTGGACCGCATGGGGGAGACGGCGAAAGCGCTCGCGGTGCTGGACGATGTCGCCCGCGGCACGCAGGATGGCGCGCTGGGGCCGGAGGAAACGCTGGCGAAAGGCCGGCTGCTTGATCGTCTCGGCGAATACGATGCCGCCTTCGCCGCCTTCACCGAGGGCAAGGCCAAGTCGCGCGCGCTGAGCGGGCTTGCCTATCAGGCCGAGGCGGCGCGGGATCTGACCACGCGCCTGTCCGGGTTCTTCACCGCCGGCCGGATGCGGCTGCTGCCGCGCGCGGCGCGGCGCGACGATAGCCCGCAGCCGCTGTTCGTGCTGGGTTTCATGCGCTCCGGCACGACCTTGGTGGAACAGACGCTGACCGCGCATCCGGCGATCAGCGCCGGGGACGAACTGCCGACGATCAACGAGATCGCGGCGCTGATGCCGCGGATGCTGGACAGCCCGCTGGCCTACCCGGAAGCTCTGGTGGAGCTGTGGATGGGGGATCACCGCGACGATCTGGATTTGCTGCGCGACCATTACCTGCGGCGCGCGCGGCAGCTGGGCGCGATCGACGACGCACGCGCCTGGTTCACCGACAAGATGCCGTTGAACGAGACGCATCTGGGGCTGATCTCGCTGTTGTTCCCGGCCTCGCCGTTGCTGCATGTGCTGCGTCATCCGCTGGACGTGGTCCTGTCGGTGTTTTCCAACCAGATGACGCATGGATTCCTGTGCGCGTTCGATCTGGAATCGGCGGCGCGGCACTACGCGCTGATCCTGGATCTGGTGGAGCGCTATCGCGCCGAAATCCCGCTGCGCTATCTATCGGTGCGCTACGAGGATCTGGTGGCGAAGCAGGAAGCGGGCGTGCGGCGGATGCTGGATTTCGTTGGTCTGGACTTCGATCCGGCCTGCCTCGCGTTCCACGAGAACCGCCGCTACGCGCGCACCGCGTCCTATGCCCAGGTGGCCGAGCCGCTGTACGATCGTTCCGTGTTCCGCCACCGGCATTATCTGAAACATCTGGAGCCGGTGCTGGCGCTGCTGGCGCCGGCGATCGCGCGGCTGGGGTATGCGCTGCCGTGATCGGGGGGCGGGTAGGCCCGCCCTACAGCATCCCCAGACCCTGCTTGCGCGCCGGCGGCGGATGGGCGGCGTCGATCTCGGCCAGATCCGCCGCCGTCAGAAGCAGCCCGGCGGCGGCGGCGTTCTCGGCCACGTGCGCGGGCTGGGACGCCTTGGGGATGGAGATGGTGGCCCCGTCGCGCAGCGACCAGGCAATCGCGACCTGCGCCGCCGTCACCCCATGGCGCGCCGCCACCGCCGTCAGCGCCTTCGAGCGCAGCAGCCGCCCCGCCTGGCCCAGCGGCGAATAGGCCATCACCGGCATCGCGCGCGCGCGACAGAACGGCAACAGATCGAACTCGATGCCGCGCCGGTCCGGGTTGTACAGCACCTGATTGGTGGCGCAGGCGGCGCCGTCCGGCAGCTCTTGGAGATCGGAGACGTCGAAATTGGACACCCCCCAATAGCGGATCGCGCCCTGCGCGCGCAGCTTCTCGAACGCCGCCACCGTCTCGGCCAGCGGATGCGCGCCGCGCCAGTGCAGCAGATAGAGATCGATCCGGTCGGTGCGCAGCCGTTTCAGGCTGGCCGCCGCCGCGCGCGCCACGCCGGCGGCCGATGCGTTGTGCGGATAGACCTTGCTCACCAGGAACACCGCGTCGCGCTGGCCGGCGATGGCCGCCGCCACCACCCGCTCGGCGCCGCCATCGCCATACATCTCGGCGGTGTCGATCAGGGTCAGGCCGGCGGCGATCCCGGCGCGCAACGCCGCCGTCTCGGCCGCGGCGGCGGCGGCATTTTCCCCCATATGCCAGGTGCCCTGACCCAAGGCGGGGATTTCGGTGCCGTCGGGCAGGCGGACGCGCGGGATCATGCGGCGGCGGCCTCGGCGGCACGCAGCAGGCGCAGGAAATTGCCGCCCCACAGCAGCGCCAACGCCCCCCGATCGTAGCCGCGACGCAGCAGCTCGGCGGTGATGTTCGGGCAGTCTCCGGCATCGTTCCAATCGGAAAATCCGCCGCCGCCATCGAAATCCGACGAGATCCCGACATGGGCGATGCCGATCCGGCGCACCGCGTAATCGACGTGATCGGCGAAATCCGCGACGGTCACCTGCTCGGGGCGCGCATGGGCGCGCAGGAAGGCCGAGACGGCGGTGATCTGGATCACGCCGCCCACATCGGCCAGCGCATCCAGCTGCCCGTTATCCATGTTGCGCGGATGATCGCACAAGGCGGCCACGCAGGAATGGGTGGACAGCACCGGCGTGCGCGACGTCTCGGCCGCGTCCAGCATCGCCAGCCGCGAGACATGCGCGACATCGACCAGCATCCCCAACCGGTTCATCTCGGCCACCGCCAGCCGCCCGAATCCGGACAGCCCGCCATGTTCGGCGCTGCGTTCGCCCAGATCGGCGCGCGGATTGGCGGAATCGGCGATCGCGTTGTGGCCGTTATGGGTCAGCGTCAGATAGCGCGCGCCCAGCGCATGCAGCGCGCGCAACCGGTCCAGATCGGTGCCGATGGCGAACCCGTTTTCCACCGCCGGGATGATCGCAAGCACCCGATCGGCGCGGGCCTGTTCGATGGCATCGGCGGTCAGCGTCAGGCGCGCCGGCAGGTCGGGCCGCGCGCCGGCCATGGCGGCGATGGCGCGCAGCATGGAACTGGCGCGATCGAAAGCCGCGTCCTCGGCGGCGATGCCGCGGCGGACTTGCGGGACATAGGCGACGAAGCAGCCGGCCGACAGGCCGCCGCGGATCATCTTCGGCAGATCGACCTTGCGGGCGCCGTCGGTGAACGGGTCCGGCCCGGTGGGCCAGGGGATGTCGATATGGGTATCGAGCGTCAGCAGCCCGCGATGGACGCTGGCGGTGTCGGGGGCGGCGGCGCCGGTGTCGGGGGCGCCGGTGTCGGGGGCAATTGCGTCGTTCATCGGCGCAGGCTTGGCCGCGCCGCGCGCCGCGTCAAGCGGCGCGCCCGGGTCAGGCCAGCGCCACGGCGATCTCGACGATGGTCTCGGCGGTGGAGACCGCGCCGCCGGCGAGCAGCGCGATTCCGGTTCCGGTCGCAACCTTGCCCAGCTTGGCGCCACGCATTGCCTCGTAGATTTTCAGCCGCGCCTGGTAGGTGGCGGAAAACGCGTCGCATTTCTTGGTGCCCGCGGAAATATCGCCAACCTCGCTCAGCAGCCCGTCCACCTTCTTGCCCAGGTTGGCGAGCTTCTTCTGCATCTCCGGACCGGCCTTGGCGGAGGCCTTGTCGATGGCTTTCGTCATCTCTTTCGCTTTATCGTAGAGCTTATCGGCCAGCTTGTCCTTGCGCGCGATCTTCGCGTCATATTCGGTCAGCAGCTTGCCGAACCCGCCGATGCTTTTCACCACCGGCGCGCCCAGGGCGGCGGCAAGTTCGCGGCCCACCTTGCCGGCGGTGATTTCCGGGTCCGCCCAGGTCTTCTCCAGCGTCTCGTCGGTCTCGATGATGTCGGCCTCGGTCTTGGCCATTTCGCGGCAGTGGTTGTAGATGTCGGCGGTCATGCTGACGCAGGTCTTGGCGATCGAGACGATCGCGAGCGCCGAGGTCGCGCCGAACGACATGATCGTGTGTACCAACGAGGCCGCCACCGCGACCACGCCAAGCACGATGCGCAGCGCGAACAGCCCGTCGTATTTGGTCAGTTCCTTGTTCTTGCGCGCCTGGTTGGTCCATTCCGCCTCGGCGGCCTTGGTCGCCGCCTGGCCCTGGGCCTCGGCGATCTGTTTGCAGACCGTGTTGAAGGTGCGCACCCGTTCCTCGGCCTCCGCCACGTCGGCGGGCGGCTTCTTGTCATAGCCGTCGTCCAGATCGCCGGCGGCGTCCTGGAACGCCTTCTTCGCCTTGTTCAGCACTTCGAACGCGGCCATGGCGATCTTCTGGATCACCACCTTGTCGTCCTTGAGCGCCTTCTGCAGGTCGGCGGACGCGTTCTTCAGCACCACATCGACGACCATCGGCGGAACCACGATGTTCTTGACCTTGAGACCGGCAGCGAGATCGATGCTGGTTACGTCGATATCGGGCATGGTTGCGTCCTTATGGGGCAGGTGTCGAACTGCGCCAGCGCGCAGGGATGACCGGACCGCGCCGCGATGCCGGCGGGCGGCCCGCACGGCGGTGGCCTGACTGCGATCGGACTACGGTAACGGGCCATTTGCCATCTGGTCAACCGACCCACACCCCCTTGAACCGCGCCCGCGCTGCGCTAATTTCCCCCCTGTCCGGAATGCCCAGCTGGGGTTCCGGGGTCTTCCCAAGGCCGGCCCCGCTGGGGCGGCCGTCTGACCTTGCTCTCTCAGGAGGTTTCCATGACCGGTTTCGATTTCGCTCCCCTGTTCCGCACCGCGATCGGCTTCGATCGCATGGCCCGCCTGGCCGACAGCGTCGCCGCCAATGAGGCGCCAGGCTACCCGCCCTACAACATCGACAAGCTTGGCGACGACAGTTACCGCCTGACCATGGCGGTCGCCGGCTTCCGCCCCGAAGACATCGAACTCGTGGCGAAGGACAACACCCTGGTGATCGCCGGGCGCATGGCGCAGGAGCCGTCGCAGGCGGAAACGCTCTATCGCGGCATCGCCGGACGCGCGTTCGAGCGTCGTTTCGCGCTCGCCGACCACATGGTGGTGGACGGCGCGGAGCTGAAACACGGGCTGTTGCATGTGGGCCTGCGGCGCGTGGTGCCGGAGGCGCTGAAGCCGCGCCGCATCCCGGTCTCGGCCGGCCCGGTCTCCGCAGACGTGGACGCGCAGATCGCCAACGACGCCGCCGGTGCGGTGAAGGCGGCGTAACGCCGCCGTCACGGGGGGCCGGCCGGTTCGCGCCGGCCCCTACCCGGCTTGTGTCGCCAACAACGTCGCGTCCCGCGCGTGGGCACGCTGCATCGCCGGCCGCTCCGCCACCCGCGCGATATAGGCGGCGATCGGCGG
>JAKAZJ010000086.1 GCA_021826565.1 Pseudomonadota bacterium
GCGCTCGACGGTGAAGACAACTCTGTCGATCGACTCGCCGAGCGACTGGGTGTCACCGGCCGTCACCTGCGCCGCCTCTTCGTGCGGCATTGGGGAGCGTCCCCGTTGGCGGTCGCGCGGACCGCGCGTATCCAACGCGCCAAGAGGCTTTTGGACACGACGACCCTGCCGATATCGGAGATTGCACTCGCCTCCGGCTTCGGCAGCCTGCGTCGTTTCAATGCTGTTTTCGCCGATGTTTATCGCCGCCAGCCAGGCGAGATCAGGCGCTCGATGCGAGCGCTGCCCGATAGCCGCGACGGGAGCGGGGGACCAAACCGGCGATAAGGTTGAACAATCTCTGCCGACTGGGCTCTGTCTGCATTCCACGACCGACCACTTGGAAGCAGACGGACCACTTTCCACCCAAAGCCGGTCCATGTGCGGAAGCCTGAATCTACGACGCCAGGGCGCGCAAGCCGTCAAAACCCTTGTGCAGAGCGGGTACTAGAGGGCGGCATGGACACGCACCCAGGCGATCGTCTCGGCCTCGGTGATGTCCCCCGCGGCCATGCGTAGCGTGGTGATCACCGCGTCCGCGTCGCTGACCGGAAAGCGCAGCCCGTTCAGGGCCAGGAAGGTTTCCAGCGCCACATAGCCGGTGCGCTTGTTGCCGTCGATGAACGGATGATTGCTGATGATCCCCAGCGCATAAATCGCGGCAAGCTCCGCCGTATCCGGTTCGCCGTAGCCGGCCCGGTTCAGCGGACGTGCCAGCGCGCTTTCCAGCAACCCGACATCGCGAACACCAGGCGCGCCGCCATGCGCCCGGAGTTGTTCGTCATGGATCGCGACGATCAGGGGGCGGGACAGCCATACGGTCACTTCGCCAGTTCGCGCAGCACCGCGCGGCGGTCGTGCATGATGCGCCGCGCGACCTTCATCTGCGCCTCGAACTCGGCATCCGCCACGGTGAGGCGCAGCCCGTCCTCGGTTTCCACGGCATAGAGTGTGTCGCCCTTGCCCACCCCGAGCCTGGCCAGCAGCTCCTTGGGCAGGATCACACCCACCGAATTGCCCACCCCGGTCAAACGCAGCGCCGTCATCGTCCTGTCCTTCCCGCCAGCCCAAGGCGCCCCAGCGCCAGTCAGCGATTGTATAACATATGTTGGAACGCCACGCTACAGGATGAACCGGCTCAGATCGCCCTTGCGCGCCAGCGGCGCCACCCGGTCCATCACATAGGCCGCATCCACAGTGACGGTTTCCCCGCCCCGGTCCGTGGCGGAGAAGCTGATCTCCTCCAGCAGCCGTTCCAGCACCGTGTGCAGGCGGCGGGCGCCGATATTCTCCACCCGGTCGTTGATATCGGCGGCCAAATCCGCCAGCGCGTCGATCGCGTCCTCGGCGAAGGTCAGAGTGACGCCCTCGGTGCCCAGCAGCGCGGTGTATTGCTTCAGCAGCGAGTGCTCCGGCTCGGTCAGGATGCGCCGCAGATCGGCGCGCGTCAGGGCAGCCAGTTCCACCCGGATCGGCAGCCGGCCTTGCAGTTCGGGCAGCAGGTCGGCCGGCTTGGCCAGGTGGAACGCGCCGGAGGCGATGAACAGCACATAGTCGGTCTTCACCGGGCCGTATTTGGTGGTGACGGTGGTCCCCTCGATCAGCGGCAGCAGGTCGCGCTGCACGCCTTCGCGGGAAACGTCGCCGCCGCGCACCCCGCCCTCGGTCGTGCGGGCGCAGATTTTGTCGATCTCGTCGAGGAACACGATGCCGTTGTTTTCCGCGTGCGCCACCGCGTCCTTGGCGAGGAGGTCGTTGTCCAGCAGCCGGTCCGCTTCCTCGCGTTCCAGCGCGCCGCGCGCGGCGGCGACGGTCATCCGGCGCGGCTGGGGCGGGCGGCCCATCATGTTCTTCATCATCTCGCCGAGATTGATCATCTGGCCCGGCGGCATCCCCGGAATATCCAGCTGGCCGATCGGCATCCCGCCGGTATCGGCGACGGCAATGTCGATCTCCTTGGTCTCGAACTCGCCGTTGCGCAGCATCCGGCGGAACTTGGATCTTGTGTCGGCCGCCGCACCCTCCCCCACCAGGGCGGTGATCAGCCGCTCCTCGGCGGCGAGCTCGGCGCGGGCGGCCACATCCTTGCGCGCGGTGTCGCGCAGCATGGCGATCGAGGCCTCCACCAGGTCGCGCACGATGCTTTCCACGTCGCGGCCGACGTACCCGACTTCGGTGAACTTCGTTGCTTCCACTTTCAGGAACGGCGCCTGGGCCAGCTTCGCCAGCCGGCGCGCGATCTCGGTCTTGCCGACGCCGGTGGGGCCGATCATCAGGATGTTCTTGGGCACCACCTCCTCGCGCAGCGCCTCGGGCAATTGTTGCCGGCGCCAGCGGTTGCGCAAGGCGATGGCGACGGCGCGCTTGGCGTCGCCCTGGCCGACGATGAAGCGATCGAGCTCGGAGACGATCTCGCGCGGGGAATAGGTGGGGGCGTCCATTCAGATGGTCTCGACGATCACGGAGTGGTTGGTATAGACGCAGATGTCGCCGGCGATTTTCATGGCGCGGCGGGCGATGTCCTCGGCGGCCATGCTGTCCAGCGACAGCAGCGCGCGGGCCGCGGCCAGCGCGTAGTTGCCGCCCGAGCCGATCGCGATCACGCCGTCTTCCGGTTCCAGCACGTCGCCGTTGCCGGTGAGGGTGAAGCTGCGGTCCTTGTCGGCGACCGCCATCATCGCCTCCAACCGGCGGAGGTAGCGGTCGGTGCGCCAGTCCTTCGCCAGTTCCACGCAGGCGCGTTCCAGCTGGCCAGGGAAGCGTTCCAGCTTGGCTTCCAGGCGTTCGAGCAAGGTGAAGGCGTCGGCGGTGGCGCCGGCGAACCCGGCCAGGATGGTGCCGCCGGGGCCGATGCGGCGGACCTTGCGGGCGTTGCCCTTGATGACGGTCTGGCCGAGCGTTACCTGGCCGTCGCCGGCCATGGCGACATGGCCGCCGGCGCGGACGCAGAGGATGGTGGTGCCGTGCCAGCCGATCGGGTCGTGGGATGTGGGGTCCATGCGTCGCTTGGGTGAGGTGGGGAAGGAAGGTAGATGGCGCCGCGGGGCCGAGCGGACAAGACGGCGCGGTTGAGCGGCCAAAGGGGCGTGGCATATTCGGGGGGCGTGGCGTATCCGGAGGGCGCGGGATGGGTGGCCGAGCGGTTTAAGGCAGCGGTCTTGAAAACCGCCAACCGGGGAACCGGTTCGTGGGTTCAAATCCCACCCCATCCGCCAGTTCGGAACTGTCCATACCGGCCGGATCAGGCAGCGGTTTTGGTCACCCGGAGATGCCCCTGCGTGTGGCCCTTGGTCCGGGGCCGCACGACGATGTCCACGTCCTGGCCGAGCGCGGTCAGGCAAAAAGAGCTATGGCGCAGAAATAGTGCTCATGGCCATCGGCCACAGCCCGCCAAATCCACGCTACTACCCTCCATGCAGGTCCGTCCCCAACCCACGTATCAACGGCACGGCAAAGCCCTCGCCAGCGGAACACTTGCCAATCGGCGCAAACGTTCCTACTCTTACATGCAGGAGTAAGGACCCCCCGCATGCGCATCACCTCCAAAGGACAAGTGACCATCCCGGCCGACATCCGCGAGCGGGCGGGTTTGCTGCCCCATACCGCTGTGGAATTCCAGTTCGACGGCAAAGTCGTGCGCATCGTTCGTGCCAAAGCCGACAAACCGGACGGGCGCGGCGCGCGTCTTGCCGCCCATCTGCGCGGCCGCGGCGATGTCGCGATGACCACCGACGCGATCATGGCGCTGACCCGCGGCAACTGAATGGCGGCCGTACTGGTGGACGCCAACGTCCTGCTCGACGTCATGACGGAAGACGCAAGCTGGTTTGCCTGGTCCACGCAGGCCATCGCGCGCGCCGCCGACCAGCATCGCCTCGTCATCAATCCCGTCATCTACGCCGAAGTCTCGATCCGCTATTCCCGCATCGAGGATCTCGATGCCGCGCTCCCGAAAGCCATGTTCGATCGGGAGCCGCTTCCCTACGAAGCCGCCTTTCTCGCCGGCAAGGCGTTCGTCGCCTATCGGCGGCGGGGCGGAACCAAAATGTCGCCGCTCCCGGATTTTTTCATCGGCGCGCACGCCGCGGTTGCGGGATATACGCTGCTGACGCGGGATGCGGCGCGGTATCGGACCTATTTCCCCAGGCTCGCTCTGATCGCCCCGAACCGAACGCCGCCCGCCCCATAGCGCCATACCGCACAGATAGCGCCCCACCGCCACCCGGCGACAACCGCGGATCTGCCCTGCGGCGCCGCCCCGGTTGCGCCGGATGCCGCAGCGCACCATGTCCCACCCCGTCCCAAAGCCGCCCGAACCGATCGGAGGTTTGCCTCCGGAATACCAACCTGCGACAACAATCCGCGCCGGGCACACGCCGTCCCTGGCCCGCCAGACGAAAGAGCCGTGCTCCCGACGCCATGAAGATCATCAGTTGGAACCTGCTCCGCCTGGTCGGCGCCTCCGCCCTTGATGTCGCCCGCCTAATCGCGCGGGAACGGCCGGACCTGGTGCTGATGCAGGAAGCGACCAGCGACATCGATGCGCTGACGGGCCTGGTCGGCGGCCATTACGCGCGCACGCCGCTGCCCGACCGCATCCACGGCCTCGCGGTCTGGAGCACCACCGCGATCGCCCCCCGGATCGTGACCTTGCCACCCGGAACCCTGATCCGGCGCATCTGCCAGATCGTCGATCTCGGGGATTTCGCGATCGCCAACGTGCATCTCTCGCATGGCCAGATGCTCAACCGGCGGCAGCTACGCCGGATCGCGCAACACCTGCCGCCGCGCGCCGCGGTGCTCGGCGATTTCAACCTGCTCGGTCCGGCCTGGCTGGCCGGGTTCCGCGATGTCGGCCCGCGCCGGCCCACGCATATCATGGGCGATATCGTGCCGATCCGGATCGACCGCTGCCTGACCAGCGGACTGGTCTGCACCGAAGCCCGGGTGCTGCCGCGCGACACCTCGGATCATTGCCCGATCATGGTGCGCCTGGAAACGGACGCGCTGACCGCCCCGCTCGCCGCCGCGGCCTGATCTTCCGCGTCAGACATACGGCATCAGCAGCCGGGCGGCGGCATCGCGCAGCCGGTGCGGCAGGCGGCGGGCATCCAGCTCCTCCGCGCGCAACGGCAGCAGCGGCCGCTCCTGCATCAGCGCTTCCAACCGGGCACCGAGCGCCGCGTCATACACTTCCACGTTCAGCTCGAAATTCAACCGCAGGCTGCGGATATCCCAGTTGGCGCTGCCGACCAGGCTCCACGCCCCATCCACCACCATGATCTTCGTGTGCGCGAAGGGCGGCGGATCGGTCCAGATGCGGCAGCCGGCCGCCAGCAGCGGGCCGATATGGGCTCGCGTCGCCCAGTCCAGCACGCGATGATTGCTGCGCAGCGGCAGGATGATGTCCACCTCCACGCCGCGGATCCGGGCCAGCGCCAGCGCCGTGATCACCCGCTCGTCGGGCAGGAAATACGGCGTCATCACGCGCACCGAGCGGCGCGCGCATGCCAGGGCCTCAAGGATCAGAAACTCGATCTTCTCGACGTCCTGATCCGGGCCGGACGTGACCACCCGGGCCACCGCGCCGCCGGCGGGCGCAAGCGGCGGAAACCAGGCCGCGTCGGTGAGTTCGTCGCCGGTCTCGAACCACCAGTCCTCGGCGAAGGCGGCCACCAGCTGGCCCACCACCGGCCCGGTGAAGCGGAAATGCGTGTCCCGCACCGGATCGGGTGGGGCGGCGGCAAGGACATTCTCGGCCGCGATGTTCATCCCCCCGGCAAACCCGACACGGCCGTCCAGCACCAGGATCTTGCGGTGCGTGCGCAGATTGACGACCGGGACGCGCCAGCGTGGCAGGCTTGCGTGCATGAACCGGGCGGCGGGCACATTGTTGCGATGCAGCCGGTCATAGGACGCGGAACGGAAGTAGCCACCGCCGATGCCGTCGATCAGCACCCGCACGGCCAGACCCTTGCGATGCGCGGCGATCAGCGCGTCGATAAAGCGCCCGCCGGCTGCGTCGTCGCGCAGGATATAGCTCGACAGCGCGATGCTGCTTGTGGCCGCGGCGATGGCGTCCAGCATCGCCGGATAAGCCGCGTCGCCGTTGCTGAAGACCCGGACCGCGTTGCCCGGTTCCGCGGCCCGAAGGGTGATTGCGCTTCCGGCCTGCTCCAGCGGGGCGAACGGATGCTCGGGCGGGAAGGCGTGCGGCGGCATCCCGCCGCGCCCGGCAGCGGCACGGCGTCCGCGCAACCGGCGGGCACGCCGGCGCACCCGGTTGATGCCGAAGGTCAAATACAGCACCCCGCCCGCGATCGGCGACAGCCAGGCCAGCCCGATCCACCCGATCGCCGAGCCCACGTCGCGCTTGTGCAGCAGCGCGTGCAGGCTGACCAACACTGCGATCGCCAGCGCGGCCAGTTCCAGCAACGGCCCATGGACCCAGGGCCAGATCGCGGCCGGCCATTGCGCCACGGCGCCGATCACGCCGCCCTGCGCAGACTGCGGCGTGCCGATGAGTGCTGCATGGAGGAACCGCCAGACTGTCGGCGCATCCTGCGGCCGCCGGACAGAGAAGTCGATTTTGACGTCCCCGCACACCCGCGCGAGACTGCCGCGCGAAACGCCAGGAAGCCAACATGACCGCCCATGCCCGCATCGCCGCCGAGGATTATCTGGACGCGCTCGCCGCACAGGGGATCGAGCATCTGTTCTGCAACCCCGGCACCGATTTCGCCCCCATCGTCGAAGCCTTTGCCCGCGCCGCGCGCACCAATCGCGCCGTGCCGAAGCCGATGGTGATCCCGCACGAGAACGCCGCCGTCTCCATGGCGCATGGCTACACCATGGTCACCGGCCGGCCGCAAGCGGTGATGACCCACACCAATGTCGGCACCGCGAACGCCATCAACGCGCTGATCGACGCCGCGCGCGACCGCATTCCGATGCTGCTCAGCTCCGGCCGCACGCCGGTGATGGAATCCGGCCCTTCAGGGGCACGCAACGTCTACATCCACTGGGCGCAGGAGATGTTCGACCAGGCCGGGATGCTGCGCGAGATGGTGAAATGGGATTACGAGCTGCGCCGCCCCGATCAGATCGATGACGTGGTGGCGCGTGCGATGGAACTCGCCACCGCCTCGCCATCCGGTCCGGTCTATCTGTCGCTGCCGCGCGAGGTGTTGGGGGCCGCGGTCGAGGCCCCCGGGACCCTGGCGCGCCCGCCGCGCGCCCGCCCCGCCGCCCCCGCGCCGTCCGCGGCCGAGGTCGAAACGCTGGCCG
>JAKAZJ010000087.1 GCA_021826565.1 Pseudomonadota bacterium
CTACATGGGCTCGCGCTTCCATCACGGCGCCCCGTTCCGCCGCGCGGTGGAGGAAGGCCTGCTGGACCCCCACCGCGTGATCCAGATCGGCATCCGCGGCACCACCAACGACCCCGCGATGTGGGCGTTCAGCACCAACAGCGGGATGCGCGTAATCGACATCGACGCCTTCGCCGACATGGGCTGGCGCGAAGCGGCGGCGGAAGCCCGGCGCGTGGTGGGCAGCGGCGCCACCTATCTCTCGTTCGACATCGACAGCCTGGACCCTGCCGAGGCGCCCGGCACCGGCACCCCGGAAGCCGGCGGCATCACCATGCGTGAGGCGCTGCGCCTGCTGCGCGCCCTGCGCGGGGTGGATTTCGTTGGCGCCGACCTGGTGGAGGTCGCCCCGCCTTTCGATCTGGGGACCCTGACCGCCTTCAACGGCGCGTCGATCCTGTTCGAGGAACTGTGCCTGCTGGCGGAGGCACGGGCCGGGCGAATGACCCTTGTTTTGTCATCGAATGATGACTAAATCCGTGCCTCTAATCGGAGTCTCACCGTGCGCACCACCCTCGCCCTCGATGACGCCGCCGTCGCCAAGGCCCAGGCGTTCACCGGCCTCCAGGAAAAATCCGCCCTGGTCCGCGAGGCTCTCGCCGCGCTGATCGAACGCGAAAGCGCACGCCGCCTGGCGCGGCTAGGCGGGACCGAACCCGATCTGGTCGCGTCACCGCGCCGCCGCGATCCGGCCGCGTGATTCTGGTCGATACTGCGATCTGGGTTGATCACCTGCGCGCCGGCGATCCGGACCTGATCCAGGCATTGCAGCGGGCCGCGATCCTGATCCACCCGTTCGTGATCGGCGAATTGGCGCTGGGCACGCTGCGCCAGCGGACGCTAATCCTGGCGCTGCTGGCCGATCTGCCGCGCGCGGCGGTGGCGACCGACGCCGAAGTTTTGGGCTTCATCGACCGCCACGGCCTGGCCGGGCGCGGGATCGGCTACGTGGACGCGCATCTGCTGGCTGCGACCTGCCTCACCGCGGATGCGCGCCTGTGGACGCGCGACCGGCGCTTGGCCGAGATGGCGACCGCGTTGGGCGTGGCGGTTTAGTGCCCTGCCCATGACATTCGCTGCCCTTCGCCGCGAATGTCAGGGATCAGAAGGCCACTGAAAACAAAGGGGCAGCGCGCCGGTTCAGTCTGCGCCGAGCACCGCGCGCACGATGTGATGGCGGTTGCTGGTGAACGGCCTGACCTCGGCCGGCCAGCGGCCCTGCTCCCCGGCCGCGGCCCAGGCGGCGCTGTTCAGCACGTCCGGGTGGTCAATCTCGTAGATCGCGACGTAGCGCGGCGCGCCGTCCCCGGTCAGAGGTTTTTGTTGCCCGGCCAGGGTGAAGCTGGCCGGACGGGTGCAGAGACGGGTGACGCCCCGCACGCCCGGGACCTTGCTTAGCAGCGGAACGTGCTCCTGGTCATAGACTTCGTTGAACAGGGCTTCCTTTTCGGGGGCGACGTCCATGCTGACGATGAAGACGTAGCCGGTGGTGATCGGCATGATGGCCTCGCTGCGATGAACCGGGTTTAGGCGGCGCGGGAAAGCCGGTCGGCCGCCAACCCCGCTTCGGTCAATGCGGCACGCAACCGCGCGCGCTCGGCGGCGCCGATGCGCAGCAGCGGCGGGCGCACCACGGCGTGGGAAAGCCGGCCCAGCAGGACCAGACATTCCTTCATCCGGTTATGCATATCAAGCGCGGGGGCGGCGTAGAATGCCTCGGCCAGCGGATGGATGCGCTCGTTGACGGCACGCGCCTGCGCCAGATCGCCGGCCTGGATCGCGCGCCACAGCGCCACATGCAGTTCCGGGATCACGCTGCCGGAACCGGACAGCAGCCCGTTGCAGCCCATGGTCAGGGACGCCATCAGCCAGGCGCTGTGGGTGGTCAGGACGTTGACCGGGCGCGGCAGGGATTGCAGCGCGCGGATCTGGCGTTCGTGCAGCGCGGGATCGTTGCACCAATCCTTGATCGCGCGGATCGACGGGATCGCTTCCGCCAGCCGCAGCAGGGTGTCCAGCGGATAGGACAGGGTGGATCGTTCCGGATATGCGAACACGATCAGCGGAAGGTCAGTCGCGCTCGCGATTTCGCTGAAATGCGCGCGCGCCATCTCCGGCCGCGCCTGTCCACCCATGGCGAATACCTGCGAGGGGAATACCAGCAAGGCCGAAGCACCTTCGGCCGCGGCCGTGCGCGCGATACGGGCAGCGTTGGCGCTGCCGTCCGCCCAGACGCCGGAGATGATCGGCAGTCGGTCGCCGATTTCCGCCAAGGTCAGCGCCAGGACGCGCTGCTGTTCGGCCTCGGTGCAGGCGTGGACCTCGGAGGCGTGGCCGTTGACGGTGATCGCGGAGATGCCGTCAGTGGCAGCGACATGGCGCAGGTGACGGCTTGTCTCGGCTTCGTCGATCGAGAAATCGTCGTGGAAGGCAAGGAGCGTGGCCGGAATGACGCCGTGGGGGACGAAACTCATGGCAGCCTCCTGTTCCCGGTCAGCGCAGCCCGGCGTTGATCTTGTCCAGGGCGGCGGCGCCGGGGATCAAGGCCGCCTCATCCAGCGCGTTGAACGGCGTGTCCACCGTGTTCAGATGCTCGTGCAGATCGCGCGGATCGGGGTCCACATACAGCAGGCCGGTGACGATCTCGCCCTCGGCATGGCGCCGGTGCATGTAGTCCATCGCCGCCACACGGTCATGCACGTCGTAATCGTCGGCCAGTTTGCGCAGGCGCAGCCAGGTGCCGTCATGCTGCTGCACGGTCTCCACCGTGCCCGGCGCGTAATTCACCGCGATCGGCGCGCGACCCTCGATCAGGTCCAGGTAGTTCACCGCCTCGTTATGCTCGCGTACGAAATCGTAGCTTTTGGTGGAGCCTTCGTGGTTGTTGAACGCGACGCAAGGGGAGATGCAGTCGATGAAGGCGGCGCCCCGGTGCAGGATCGCCGCCTCGATCAGCGGCACCAGCTGCGCCTTGTCGCCCGAGAAGCTGCGCGCCACGAACGTGGCGCCGAGTTGCAGCGCCATGCCCACCATGTCGATCGCCTCGTCGGCGTTCACCACGCCGCGCTTCGACTTCGCCCCCTTGTCGGAGGTGGCCGAGAACTGCCCCTTGGTCAGCCCATAGACGCCATTGTTCTCGACGATATAGACCATGTTGATGCCGCGCCGCATGGCGTGGGCGAACTGGCCGATGCCGATGGAGGCCGAATCGCCGTCGCCGGACACGCCCAGATAGATCAGGTCGCGGTTGGCCAGATTGGCGCCGGTCAGCACCGACGGCATCCGCCCATGCACCGAATTGAACCCGTGCGAGGCCCCGAGAAAATACGTGGGCGTCTTCGAGGAGCAGCCGATCCCGGACAGTTTCGCGATCCGGTGCGGCGGCAGGTCGAGCTCGAAACACGCCCGCACGATCGCGGCGCTGATCGAATCATGTCCGCAGCCGGCGCACAGGGTAGAAATCGCGCCTTCGTAATCGCGCCGGGTAAACCCCAGCGCATTCTTGCCCAGCGCCGGATGGGAGAGTTTCGGCTTCGGCAGATAGGTCATGGCGTGTCCCCTTTCGCTGCCGCCGCGATCGCCCCGGCGATGAAGCGCGCGGTGATCGGCGAGCCGTCGTAGTGCAGGATGCGGATCAGTTTCTTCGGATCGGCGTCGAGCTCGTTCACCAACAGGGTACGCAGCTGCGCGTCCCGGTTTTGTTCGACCACGAACACCTTGTCATGGGCGTCGATGAACGCCGCGACGTCGTCGTGGAATGGGAAGCCGCGGACCCGCAGCAGATCGACCGGCACATCCTGCGTGACCAGCAAGGCGTCGGCCTCGGTCATCGCCGGGCTGGTAGAGCCGTAATAGATTACGCCCAGCCGGGTTGGCTGCGCGGCGGGATGCGCGATCGGCGCGGGCACCAGGCTGCGGGCGGTGGCGTGCTTCTTCAGCAGCCGCTCCATGTTGTCCTGATACGCCGGGCCTTCTTCGGTGTAGCGCGCGTAGCGGTCCTTGGAAGTGCCGCGGGTGAAGAAGGCCCCGCGCGTCGGGTGCGTGCCGGGGTAGGTGCGATAGGTGATGCCGTCCCCGTCCACGTCCAGGTAGCGGCCGAAATCCTTGCCGGCGGACAGATCCTCGGCGGTCATCACCTTGCCGCGGTCCATCGGCCGCTGGTCATCCCAGGCGAATGGCGCGCAGAGCCGTTCGTTCATGCCGATATCGAGGTCCAACATGACAAACACCGGCGTCTGCAACCGATCCGCCAGATCGAATGCCTGCGCGCCCATGGTGAAGCATTCATGCGGGTCTTCCGGGAACAGCAGGACGTGCTTGGTATCGCCATGCGAGGCATAGGCGCAGGCCAGCACATCGCATTGCTGCGTGCGCGTCGGCATTCCCGTGGACGGCCCGGCGCGCTGCACATCGAACACCACCGCCGGGATCTCGGCGAAATAGGCCAGCCCAAAAAACTCCTGCATCAATGAGATGCCCGGACCGGAGGTGGCGGTAAAGGCCCGCGCCCCGTTCCACGCCGCGCCGATCACCATGCCGATCGAGGCGAGCTCGTCCTCGGCCTGCACGATCGCGAACCGGTGCTTGCCGGTTTCCTTGTCGATGCGGAAGCGGTGGCAGTAGCGCCCGAACGCCTCGGCGAGCGACGAAGACGGCGTGATCGGATACCAGGCCGCGACGGTGGCCCCGCCATACACCGCGCCCAGCGCGGCGGCGGCGTTGCCTTCGATGGAAATACGCGCGCCCACCGCGTCCGCCCGGCGCACGCGCAGCCCGATCGGGCAGGTCAGATGTTCCAGCGCGTAGTCGCGCCCCATGTGCAGCGCCGCCACGTTGGGGGCAATCAGCGCGTCCTTGCCGCGGAACTGTTCGGAGAACAATGCCTCGATCGCGGCCGGATCGATGTCCAGCAGCGCCGACAGCGCGCCGACATACACAATGTTCTTGAATAACTGGCGCTGCCGCGAATCGGTATAGGCGCGATTGGTCAGCTCGGTCAGCGGCATGCCCAGACGCACGATATCGGGGCGGAATTTCGATTCCGGCAGTGGCTTGGTGGAATCGTAGAACAAATACCCGCCCGGCTCGATGGACTTCACGTCCTGGTCCCAGGTCTGCGGGTTCATCGCCACCATCAGATCGACGCCGCCGCGCGCGCCAAGATGCCCGGCCTCGGTCACCCGCACCTCATACCAGGTCGGCAGTCCCTGGATGTTGGAGGGGAAGATGTTGCGCGGTGCCACCGGCACGCCCATGCGCAGGATCGCCTTGCCGAACAGCGTGTTGGCGCTGGCCGAACCGGACCCGTTCACATTGGCGAATTTGACGACGAAATCATTCACCCGCTCGATCCCGCGCACGGGATCGGAAGCGGCGTCGATCAGAGCCTGTGACATGCGTGCCCCCCCGCCTGGGTCATCCCCGCCTGGGCCATATCATACAGAAACCGTTGCATATCCCAAGCTCCCGTCGGGCAACGCTCAGCGCACATGCCGCAATGTAGACAGAGATCCTCATCCTTCACCATCACCCGCGACGTCTTCAGCAGCCCCGACACATACAGATCCTGGTCCGGGTTCAGCGCCGGCGCGGCCAGCTTGGCGCGCAGCGCCGCTTCCTCGTCATTGGCGGTGAAATTGATGCAGTCGACGGGACAGATATCCACGCAGGCATCGCATTCGATGCACAGTTTGTCGGTGAACACCGTCTGCACGTCGCAGTTCAGGCAGCGTTCCGCCTCCTTGAAGGCGAGCAGGTCATCGTAGCCGAGCTCCACCTCGGCGGCGATATCCGCCAGCGCTGCGGCCTTGTCACGATGCGGCACCGCAACACGCTGATCCAGCGTGATATCGTTGTCGTAGCTCCATTCGTGGATGCCCATCTTCTGCGACATCAGGCTGACGCCCGGCGCGGGGCGCGCGGCCACGTCCTGGCCTTGGCAGGACAGGTCGATCGAGATTGCCGCCTGATGCCCGTGCGCCACCGCCCAGATGATGTTCTTGGGGCCGAAGGCCGCGTCTCCGCCGAAAAACACGCCGGGATGCGAGGACCCCATGGTGGCCTGATCCACCACCGGCATCCCCCAGCGGTCGAACTCCACCCCGGCATCGCGTTCGATCCAGGGGAACGCGTTCTCCTGTCCCACCGCGACCAGCACGTCGTCAGCCGCGATGTGCTGATCCGGCTCACCGGTGGGCACCAGCCGGCGGCGGCCATCGGGGCCGTGTTCCGCCTTCACCTTTTCGAACATCACCCCGGTCAGGCGGCCGGCCTGATGGGTGAACGCCTTGGGCACCAGCATGTTGAGGATCGGGATGTCCTCATGCATGGCGTCATCTTTTTCCCACGGCGAGGCCTTCATCTCCTCGAAGCCGGAGCGGACGATCACCTTCACGTCCTCACCCCCCAGGCGGCGGGCGGTGCGGCAGCAATCCATCGCCGTGTTGCCGCCGCCCAGCACGATGACGCGGCGGCCGATCTTGCTGATATGGCCGAAGGACACGGAAGACAGCCAGTCAATGCCGATATGGATATTCGCCGCCGCTTCCTGCCGGCCGGGGATGGTCAGGTCGCGCCCGCGCGGGGCGCCGGAGCCGATGAACACGGCGTCGAATCCCTGACCCAGCAGCGCCTTCAGGCTGTCGATCCGTTGGCCGGTACGAAGTTCGATCCCGAGCTCGGCGATATAGCCCACTTCCTCGTCGATGACGGATTCGGGCAGGCGGAAGCGAGGGATCTGGCTGCGGATCATGCCACCGGCGCGGGCATCGGCGTCGAATACCACACAGTGATAGCCCAGCACCGCCAGGTCGCGGGCGACGGTGAGCGAGGCCGGACCGGCACCGACCAGGGCCACGCGCTTGCCGTTGGACGTGGCGGGCGCGGTGGGCATCCGGTCCGCGATGTCGCCCTTGTAGTCGGCGGCGACGCGCTTGAGACGGCAGATCGCGACCGGCTGTTCCTCCACCCGGCCGCGCCGGCAAGCCGGCTCACATGGGCGGTCGCAGGTGCGGCCCAGGATGCCGGGGAAGACGTTGGATTCCCAGTTGATCATGTAGGCGTCGGCGAAGCGCCGCGCCGCGATCAGGCGGATGTACTCAGGAACCGGCGTATGCGCCGGGCAGGCCCACTGGCAATCCACGACTTTGTGGAAATACTCGGGGTCCCGAATATCGGTCGGCTGCAAACCGGACTCTCCCTTGCTCCGTTCCCGGGTTGCGCCCGGGGCGGGGAGCGGTTTGTGGGGCCAGGCGGG
>JAKAZJ010000088.1 GCA_021826565.1 Pseudomonadota bacterium
TGCGAGCCGTGTCAACAATTATCTTAGCGCTTATGGGGCAGCGCCCCCTTGGCCTTCCTTCACCCCAACTCCCACCCCGTAGCCCCCCCCACCACATGCACCGCCCGCCCGCAGATCGCGGCGGCTTCAGCCAGGGCGATCGGGTCGGCGTGCAGGGCAGCGGCGATCGCCGGGGCGCAGCGCAGGCAGGGTGTCCAGCTCGGACGGGCGCATAGTTCGCGCAGGGCCGCACGCAGGGCGGCCAGCGCTTCCGCGTGCGGGGTTCCCGCCAGCTCGTGCAGCGGCGGGTGGATGCGGGGGCGCAGGATCTCGGCGAGGCCGAGGCCGGTGAAGCCGATCAGGCGCGGCGCCTGCGGGTCCTGACGCAGCGCGGCGCGGAGCGGTTCGGCCAGGCTAGGGCGGCGTTTCGGGGGCAAGCCGGCGAAATCGATCAGGATGGCGCCGCCAAGGTTGCGCAGCCGGATCTGGCGCGCGAGTTCGGGCAGGGCCGCCAGGTTCCAGGCCAGTTGCGCGCGCGGTTTGGGACTACGCGCGCCGGTGGCGGCTCCGGCGTCGAGGTCGATCGCGGTGAGCGCCGGCGTGGGATGGATGCGCGCCTGGCCGCCCTCCGGCAGCGGGGCGAACGGGGTGGCCAGGGATTCGATTTCGGCTTCCAGCGCGGCATCGAACCCGGTGCCGGGCACCGCGCGGGCACCGAGCGTGGCGCGGAGCGCGGCGCGCAAGGCGGGGTCGTCGATTTCCACCGCGGCGTCCGGGAATTCGCCCGCGAGGCGCGATATCGCCGAGGCGGCGGGGCGGAGCAGTGCCGTGGGGCCGGACAAGGTCAGGCCAGCCGCGTCCGCGGCGGCGATGGCGCCGAGGCGCACGCCCTTGCCGCCTTGCGCGGCGCGGGTCACGCGGACCAGGACCGGATCGCCCACGCCACGGCCGGCGGCGCCGGCGCTGTCGGGCAGGAATCCGTCCAGGCTGCCCAGGCTCACGAAGGCGCCGGCCATGGCGGGCACCGGGACGGCGACGTGGCCGCGGAACAGGGCGCCGACCAGATCCGGGGCGCCCGGGCGGTCGAAGCCCAGCGCGATCAACCGGCCGTCCTGCAACACCGCGACCCGGGTTTCGCCGGGGCTGTGGGAGGCCAGCAGCCGGATTTTCATCCCGGCACGATCCAGCCCTGGCCGCGGAGCAGCTGCGCGGTCTCGAACAACGGCAGCCCGACCACGGCGGAATAGCTGCCGGACAGGAAGCGGATGCAGGACGCGGCGGTGCCTTGGATCGCGTAGCCGCCGGCCTTGCCGCGCCAATCCCCGGCCGCGATCAGGGCGTCGATCTGGCCTGGCGTCAGGCGGGCGAAGGCGACCGTGGTGTCGGTCAGGCGTTCCTGGGCGCGGCCGTCCGGGGCGCGCAGGACCACGGCGGTCACCACGCGATGGCGGCGGCCGGAGAGCAGGGCCAGACAAAAGCGGGCCTCGGCCTCGGTTTCCGCTTTGGGCAGGATGCGGCGGCCGGCGGCGACGAGCGTGTCCGCGGCCAGGATCAGGGCATCGCCGGCGGCGGGCGCGACGGCACCAGCCTTGGCGTGGGCCAGGCGCAGCGCGCAGCGACGGGGTGTTTCGTGGGGATGCGGGGTTTCGTCGATTGCGGCGGGAAGGACCTGGTCGGGGCGGATGCCAAGCTGGGCCAGCAGGGCCAGGCGCCGCGGGCTGGCCGAGGCCAGCACAAGCCGGGAGCGGGCCGGGGTCACGCGCGGTGACCCTTCACTTAAACCGGAACGTGATGCGTCCCTTGGTCAGGTCGTACGGCGTCATTTCCACATTCACCCGGTCCCCGGCCAGCACACGGATGCGGTTCTTACGCATTTTGCCGCTGGTATGGGCCAGGATCACATGTTCATTGTCGAGTTTCACGCGGAACATGGCATTGGGCAGAAGCTCCGTTACCATCCCGCTGAACTCGATCATATCTTCTTTCGGCATCCGGCCCCGTGTGTCTGGGTTATTGCGGGGCGCAACATGAGCATCGGACCCCGCCGGGTCAAGCCAGGGCCGGAAGGGGCAGTGTTTCAGCGTGAAAGCCGGTGCCTCCCTGGTCGCGCCGGCGGATCGGGGCTAGGGTCCGGGCCGGATGCTGACCGATCTGCCCAACCTTCTTACGCTCTCGCGCATCGCGGCGGTGCCGCTGGTGGTGGGGCTGGTTGCGCTGCGCCTGCCGGGCGCGGACCTGGCGGCGAGCCTGGTGTTCGGGCTGGCGGCGGTGACCGACTGGCTGGACGGGCATCTGGCGCGGTCGCGCCACCAGGCCTCCGACCTGGGGCGGATGCTGGACCCGATCGCGGACAAGTTGCTGGTGGGCGCCGCGCTGATGGTGCTGGCCGGCGAAGGACGGCTGGGCGGGGGCGCGCTGTTCCCGGCGATCGTGATCCTGTTGCGCGAGATCCTGGTCAGTGGGTTGCGCGAGTATCTGGCCGGTATCCGGGTGGGGCTGCCGGTGACCCGGCTGGCGAAATGGAAGACCGGCGTGCAGCTTCTGGCAGTGGGATTTCTGCTGGCCGGGGACGCGGGGGCGCGCGTGATCGGGTTGGGCGCGCTGCGTCCGCTGGTGCTCGGCACGGGGCTGTTGTGGATCGCGGCGGCGCTGACATTGTTGACGGGATGGGATTATCTCATGGCCGGCGTGCGCCATGCGTCCGGCGCGGCGCGGGTGGCGCCGGGGGCGGAGAAAAAGCCCGGGTGAAGGTCAGGCCGCGCGGGCGGCGCGGTCCATTCCCAGGCCGCGCCAGTCGGTGCCTTTCGGTACCACGCCCTCGAAGGATCGGATCGCAGCCGGGCTGATCCGTCCGGCCCCGCCGCCGATCGCCGGCCCGCCATCGGCCACCGCGCGCGCCGCGGCGACCATCTGACGGCGGAACCGCGAGATCGCGAGGTCCGACGCGCTCAGCCGCTCCTGCGAGCGGTCGGCGATCGCACCCATCGATTCCCACATCGCCATGTCCTGCGACGGGATGCCCTTGATGCCGGTGAAATCGCCCGCCGCCATCGCCGTGCGGTCCTGCAGGTAGCGATTCCCGGCATGGCGGATCGGCAGCCAGTCCGCGCCAAGGTCGATCCCCGGCGTGGCGGCGCAGAAAGCGCGCCATTCGGCGCTGCCGATGCCCGCCTCGGGATGCCAGGCGATGAAATGGAACATCGTGTGCGTGTCGTCGATCGGCACGATCGCCTGGGCCAGGTTGTAGCGGTCGTTGGGCGGGATCAGCGCGGTAAACGGAGCGATGAAGGCGGTGATGCGGATGTAGTCATGCGTCTCGGCGCGCTGCGTGGGGGTGCGGATGGCGGCATAGCGAAAGCCCCAGTCGGCGATGTCGATCGCCAGCCGCGGCGCGCGGTCGGTGGATGGCCGCGGCCAGACGGTCGCGGTGGCTTGCGCGCCGGCCAGAGGGGACGTGCCGGCAGGCGCGGCGGGCATATCGGTGGAATGCAGGCTGGAACTATGCGCGGAATCGATCGCGCCTTCCAGCACCTGCGCCCAGTTGCAGCGGATCTGCATCTTGACGATGCTGATCCGTTCGGTCCCGGTGGGCGCCCAGGCGGCGGCGGGCAGATCGGGGACGGCGGTGGGATCGCCAAGCCAGACCCAGACGAAGCCGGCGGCTTCCCGGACCGGCCAGGCGCGGTGGCGGAGCTGGGTGCGGAGCCGGCTGTCGGGGCGTTCCGAAGACATGTCGGTGACGCTGCCGTCCACCGCGAATTTCCAGCCGTGATAGAGGCAGCGCAGGCCGCATTCCTCGTTGCGGCCATACACCAGGGACGCGCGGCGGTGCGGGCAGAGTTCGTCCAGCGCGCCAAGGCTGCCGTTGCTGTCACGGAACAGCACCAGGTCATGGCCAAGCAGGCGGGCCTTGAGCGGGGGGCCGTCCGGTTGGGCGAGTTCCTCGGACAGGCAGGCCGGCAGCCAGTGGGCGCGCATGATCCGACCCATCGGGGCATCGCCCTCGATGCGGCACAGCAGCTCGTTGTCTTCATGGGAAAGCATGGCGGCACCTTCGCGGCGGATTTGGAGCGGTGGGGGGCCTCAGATACGGAACGTTTCGTGCGTGGCGGGATGGAACAGCGCCTCCGGCGTCAGGAGCCGTGGCGAGAGCCCCTCGCGGTGGTGGCGCGCCAGGAACGCGGCCAGGCCGGCGCGGTTGCGGTCCAGCCCATAGGACCAGTAATCCGCCCCCATCAGCGCGCGCGCTTCCACCAGCCGTTCCTCGATGAAGGGCAGGCTCACCTTGCAGGCCGATGGGTCCGCCAGCCGCGCCATCGCGCGATCCTTGGACGCGGTGAACGCCTTGGTCAGCGCCATCGGCAGGAACGGGTGGCGCTCGGCCAGTTCGCGCCGCAGCCCCAGCAGATGCATGATCGGGAAGATGCCGGTGCGACGGAAATAATCGCTCGCCGCCGCGGTCGGGTCGGGATAGAGCCAGCCGACTTCAGGCGCCACTCCGAAACAGGACGGCGCGCGCGGGGCGATGATCCCGTCGATCTCGCCCGCTGCCAGCAGCGCCGAAAGGCTGCGTCCGGCGGGCGCGTCCTCCAGGCGCAGACCGGCGGGCGGGACGAACGGATTCTTCTCGACCCGCCCCGGGTCCTCGAGCCCGCCGCGCACCCAAATGATGTCTTCCGCCTGCACACCGTGATCGTCGGCCAGCAGCGCGCGCGCCCAGACATTCGCGGTCAGCTGGTATTCCGGCACGCCGACGCGCTTCCCGCGCAGCTCCTCCGGCCGCCGCACCCGGTCGCGGCGCACATAGATCGCGGTATGGCGGAACGCGCGCGAGGGAAACACGGGCAGCCCGACATAAGGGCAGTCACCGCGCGCGGTGCGCAATGAAAAACTCGACAGCGACAATTCGCATACGTCGAAATCGCCGTGGCGGAACGCGCGAAAGAAGATCTCCTCGGGTTCCAGCAGCATGAACACCGGGTCCACGCCGTCGATGCGGATTTCCCCGTCCACCAGCGGACGCATCCGGTCGTAATTGCCGACGGCGATGGACAGGTTGATCCGGCTCATGGTGACGTCTCCCAAGGGGAAGCATTCAGGGGGAAGCATTCAGGGGTGCAGCACGCAGCGCAGGCGTTCCGTCAGCGCGGCCTCCCGCGCCGGGTCGGCCCGCGCCGTGCCGCCGAGGCCAAGATAGCGCGCCGCCACCCCGGGGTCATCGGCCAGGGCGCGCGCCGGGCCGGACAGTGCGACGACGCCGCGTTCCAGCACATAGCCGCGATCGGCGATCGCCAGACTCTGCCGCGCGTTCTGCTCCGATAACAGGATGGAAAGCCCGCCTTCCCGTAATCGCCCGATCAGCGCGAATACGTCGGCCACCAGCAACGGCGCCAGACCCAAAGACGGTTCGTCCAGCATCAGCACCGCGGGCGCGCTCATCAGCGCCCGCCCGATCGCCAGCATCTGCTGCTGCCCACCGGACAGGGCGCCCGCGGGACTGGCGCGGCGTTCCGCCAGCATCGGGAACAGCGCGAACATCTCGGCTTCCAGCGCCGCGACGCGCGCGGCCCCCAGGCGGCGGCGGACGGCTTGGGCGCCGAGGCGCAGATTCTCGGCCACCGATAGCGTGGCGAACACCTGCCGCCCCTCTGGCACCAGCGCCAGGCCGCGGGACAGCCGCGCATCCGGGGCCAGATGCTCGATCCGCGCGCCGTCCAGGCGGATGGTGCCGGCGCGCAGCGGCAGCAGCCCGGTCAGGACGCGCGCCAGCGTGGTCTTGCCCGCGCCGTTCGCGCCGATCAGCGCGGCGATCTCCCCGGAGTCCACGCGCAGGCTGATCTCGCGCAGCACCGGCGTGGCGCCGTAGCCGGCGGTGACTTCGTCCAGTTCCAGCATCACGCCACACCCAGATAGGCGGCGATCACGGCGGGGTCGCGCGCGACCTCATGGGGTGGGCCGGCGGCGATGCGCCGGCCGGCGTCCAGCACGATCACCTGATCGGCGCTGTCCATCACCAGCGCCATGTTGTGCTCGACGATCAGCAGCGTGATGCCGCTGTCGCGGATCGCGCGCAGCAGGGCCGCGAGTTCCGATGTTTCGCTGTCGTTCAGCCCGGCGGCCGGTTCGTCCAGCAGCAACAGGCGCGGGCCGGCCATCAGGGCACGGCCGATCTCGATCAGCTTCTGCGCGCCCATCGGCAGCAAGGTTGCCTCGGTCGCGGCGAAGCGGGACAGGCCCAGAAGGTCCAGCAGCGCGTCGGCGCGGGCGCCGAGCGCGCGTTCCTCGGCGCGTGCCGCGGGCAGCCACAGGAACTGCGACCATGCCCCGGTGCGCAGGCGGCGATGCGCGCCGGCCAGTAGATTCTCGCGCGCGGTCATGGCGGGGAACACGCGCGCGGTCTGGAAGCTGCGCAACAGACCGCGTCCGGCGATCGCCTCGGCCGGCAGCCCGGCGATCGGCTGGTCGAACAGCCGTACCTGGCCGGCATCGGGGCGGACCACCCCGGTGATCAGATTGAACGCGGTGGTCTTACCGGCGCCGTTCGGGCCGATCAGGGCGGTCAGGCTGCCCGGCGCGATCGTGAACGAAACATCGTCCACCGCCCGCACGCCGCCGAACGCCACCGACAGGCCATGGACCGACAGCGCGGTCATGCCGCCGCGCCCCGCCGCGCCAGCACGCTGCCCAGAATCCCGCCGGGGGCGAGCAGGAACACCAGGACCAGGATCAGCCCCTCGATCAGCACCTTCTCCGCGGCCAGCGCCTGTACCGCGATCGGCAGCAGGGTGATGGCGAAAGCCCCGATCAGGCCACCGCCCAGCGTGGCTTCGCCGCCCAGGACCAGCATCGCGATCAGCTCGAAGCTGCGCGGCGTGGCGACCATTTCGGGGCCGAGATAGTGGAAATCGAACGCATACAGGCTGCCCGCCAGCGACCCCAGGACCGCCGAGATCACGAACGCCGCCAGCTTGTAGCGCGCGACGTTGATCCCGAGCGCGGCGGCGGCCAGCGGATCGGCGCGGATCGCGCGCAGGGCGCGTCCGAACCCGCCGCGCAGCCCGCCGGCGAGCAGCGTGACCAGGGACGCGGCGAGCCCCAGGACCAGGAACCACATCGCGAACGGCGTGGCGAAGGTCACCCCGAAGGCGCTGAAGGACGGGATGCCGACCAGGCCGGACGGGCCGCCCGTCAGATCCGGCAGCCCGACCACCAACTGGTCCACCAGCAGCCCGAAGGCCAAAGTGGCCAGCGCCAGATACGCGCCCCGCAGCCGCA
>JAKAZJ010000089.1 GCA_021826565.1 Pseudomonadota bacterium
ATGCCGTGCCAGGAACCACACCGGAAACAGCACAGAGCAGTACGTCGATTTCGCCGAACCCGGCGGCATCAGCACCATCAGCCGGTCGATCGCGCCTGCCGCCACCGCCTCCAGCTTAGCAATCAGCATCTGGTGATGCCGCGCCGGGCTGAATCCGTCCGGCGCCAGTACCAGATCGGCAAACCCGGTCAGGTCGCGCAGTGGCCGGGCACATGGGTTTAGTTCGGGCGCACAGTCCGGCAACCGGCTGGGGTCGCGCGGCATCGAACAACAGGACAAAGCGGGAAGAGCAGGGGGCTTAGGATACGACCAGGAGAGACCGAAGCGCTGTCCCGCCGTCGTTCGCGCAAACCACCATCATGACGCAATCTATACCCGAAACCGGGGCATCTGGGCAAGGACTTTTTTCTGGAATAGGAAAAAAGGACTCACTCCCCTTGCAGCGCCTCCAACGGCCAGCGCGGGCGGGGGGCGGTGCCCAGCCCATCGGCGAGCCCCAGTCGCAGGCGCTCGATCCCCGCCCAGGCCACCATGACAGCGTTATCGGTGCAGAGCGCGACCGGAGGTACCGCCATTCGGAACCCGAGCGCTTCGGCCGCGCCGCTTAGCGCGACCCGGATCGGCAGATTTGCTGCCACGCCACCGGCCACCACCAGCAACCCGGGCGTGCCGGGATGGCGCCTGGCGAAGATCCGCATCGCCGCCCCGGCGCGATCCGCCAACACGTCCCGCACGGCCGCCTGGAACCCGGCCGCCAGGTCGGCTGCGTCGCGGGCCGCGAGCGCGCGCTCGCCGAATTGCGCCACCGTTTGCGCTACGGCCGTTTTCAAGCCGGAGAAGCTGAAATCGCATCCCTCCCGCCGTAGCATCGGCCGCGGAAACACAAACCGCGTTGCGTCCCCCGACGCGGCCAGTCGTTCCAGAGCTGGTCCACCGGGCCAGGGCAGGCCAAGCAGCTTCGCGACCTTGTCGAACGCCTCGCCCGCCGCGTCATCGACGGTCCCGCCCAGCCGCCGGTAGCGCCCGACGCCTTCCACGCTCACGCATTGGCAATGCCCGCCGGAGATCAACAACAGGAGGTAAGGGAACGGGGCCCCGCCAGGGACCAACCCGGGAAGCCGCGCGGTCAGTGCGTGCGCCTCCAGATGGTTCACCGCCGCAAACCGCCGCCCCAGTGCCAGCGCGATACCCTTGCCCAACTGGCTGCCGACGATCAGCCCGCCGATCAGTCCGGGCCCGGTCGTCGCCGCCAGGCCGTCGAGATCGCGAAAACCCAGGCCGGCGCGGCGCATCGCTTCCCGCACCAGATCCGGCAGCAATGCCAAATGCGCTCGTGCCGCGATTTCCGGAACCACGCCGCCGAACGGGGCGTGCGCGGCCTCCTGGCTGGCCACCAGGGCCGCTCGCACAGTGCCGTCTGCGTCCAGCACCGCCGCCGCGGTCTCGTCGCAGGAACTTTCGATCCCGAGTACCGGCCCCATCGCCCTTCGCCCCTGCCCGCGCGAAACCTTTGACCGCGCGCCGTCCCTGGTAATAGGACGGACCCATGACCACGGCCACCGCGCCCGACCGTCCTGTTGTCCGCCCGCATGGCCTCGGTCCGAAGCTGCGTGTCGGCACCCGCCCGTCGCCGTTGGCGCTCACCCAGACCCGGGGGTTCATGGCGCTGCTCCGCCAGCTCTGTCCGGTCCTGCGCGACTTCGATGCCTTCAGCGAACACCAGATCCGTACCACGGGCGACGCGGTGCAGGACCGTCGCCTAGCTGAGATTGGCGGCAAGGGCTTATTCGCTAAGGAGATCCACGAAGCTCTGCTGGACGGCCGCATTGATTTCGCAGTCCACAGCCTGAAGGATCTGGAGACGGAACTCCCGCAAGGCATCGCCCTGGCCGCGACGCTGCGCCGCGAAGATCCGCGCGACGCCTTGATCCTGCACGACCCCATCCCGGTCGATCCCACCCACCCCTTCGCCATCCTGGCGCGCGGCGCCCGGGTCGGCACCGCTTCGCTGCGCCGTCAGGCCCAGCTCCTTCACGCCCGGCCCGACCTTATCGTAGAAATACTACGTGGCAACGTGCAGACGCGTCTCGACCGCCTCGCCGCGGGCGTCGCCGATGCCACGCTGCTCGCCATGGCCGGACTGCGCCGGCTGGGTCTTACGCCGCCGGGCATGGTGCCGCTGGATCCTGCCGTCATGGTCCCGGCCGCTGGGCAGGGCATTATCGGGATCACTGTGCGGGCCGTCGATACCGAACTGACCGAACTGCTCGCCGCCCTCGCCGACCCCGCCGCCACAGCCGAAGCCACGGCCGAGCGTGCCATGCTCGCGGCCCTGGATGGCTCCTGCCACACGCCGATCGGCGCCCACGCTCGTCTCACTCCGGACGGAACGCTGACCCTGACCGGCCTGCTCGCGCGCGGCGACGGTACTTATCTCAACCGGCGCAGTCTGAGCGGGCGGGCTGCCGACGCCGCCCGGTTGGGCGCCACGCTCGGTGCCGCGCTGCGTGCCGAGGCCCCCGCGGATCTGCGCCGCTGATGCCCTCGGCGCCACGTGGCGTGCTGATCACCCGCCCGCAGGCCGAGGCCGAGTCGACGGCCGCCCGCCTGACAGCCCTCGGCTGGACGCCGGTTCTGGCGCCAATGCTCACGATTCGACTTCTGACCCCGATATGGCCCGAGTCGATCGCGGCGCTGGCGCTGACCAGCGGCAACGCCGTTCCGGCTCTGCCGCGCCACCTCCGGAACCTGCCGCTGTTTGCCGTCGGTGATGCCACCGCAACCCGCGCGCGCACCGCCGGGTTCACCATGGCGCGCAGCGCCGGCGCGGATGCCGACGCACTCGCGGCACTGATCGCCGCCGAAGCCCCGCGCGGCCCGATTCTGCTCGCTGTCGGTGCGGGCCGTGGGGGGGACCTGGCTACCCGCCTGCGCGCGGCGGGGCGGGAGGTGCATCTGCGCGCCGTCTACACCGCTGATCCGGTGCCAGCGCTGCCCGAGCCGGCGGTGCGCGCATTGCGTGCGGCAACGCTCACCGCCGCCTTGTTCTTCTCCGCCGAAACCGCCCGGATCTTCATGGCCCGCGCCGCCGCGGCCGATTTGCTGCCCGCGCTCGCGGAGCTGCGCGCCTGTGCTATCAGCCGGCGCGCGGTCGTGGCATTACAGGGTGCAGCGTGGCGTGAACTCCGCCAAGCTGCTCACCCGACTCAGGATGCCATGCTGACGCTGCTGCCATGACCGATCCGTCCCCCCCGGATGCTGCACCTCCAAATGCCGCGCCCCTGGCCGGCGAGGGCGTCGTCGACACGGCGCCAGACTCGGCGTCCACTCCTGGACTCGCCGCTGCGGATCCTCCGTCCCCGCGATCGGCGCGTCATGTCGGCTCGTGGAGTCTTGCCGGCCTGGCGTTCCTGATCCTCGCTGCCGGCCTCGCCTATGTCTGGCAGCGCCATCGCGCCGAGGCCACGCAGCTGCACACCGAGGTCATGGCTCTGCGCGCCCGGCTCGATCAGACCCCGGCCACGGCTCCGGCCGTCGCAGCCCTGGCGCGCCAGGTGGCGGCGCTTGCCGCCCATGCCGCGGCCTCTCAGCCAGTCTCTGCCGCGAACCCGGCCGCAGTCTCGGCTCTGACGGCCCAAGTCCAGGGTCTGGTGCAGCGGGACGTGCTGGCCGACCGACGGGCCGCGGTGGGGGCTGCACAGTTGGCCGCGCAGGCCCGTCAACTGGCAGCTCTCGGCCAGCACGTGTCCGCGCTCGATGACCGGATCGCGGCACTTGCCTCGCAGCGCGCCAGCGGCACTCAGGCGACCGCGGCCGATCTCGCTGCTCTACGCCAGTCGCTTGCTACCGAGACCGCCGCCGGCGCACGGCTGGCGACACAGCTACAAGCCTTGCAAACCGGCGCGCGCCGCACGGCGCGGCTGGCCCGGATCGCGGCGGCGCGGGCGGCGTTGGCATCCGGCCAGCCGCTCGGTGCGTTGCCCGGCGCATCACCCGCCCTGGCGCGATTCGCCAGCACCAAGCCGCCCACCGAAGCGGAGTTGCGTCTTGCGTTTCCGGCTGCCGCCCGTGCCGCGCTGGCGGCCAGCCGGCCTCGGACCGCGGGCCAACCGCTGCTCACCCGGCTATGGACCCGAGTGGAGTCTTTAGTAACGGTCCGGCGCGGCGACCGCGTGATTCTGGGCGACCCGGCCGCAGGTCCCCTTGCCGCGGCACGCGCGCGGCTGGCGGCTGGCGATCTGGCCGGCGCGGTTGCCGCGCTCGGTCCACTCGATCCGCGTGCGGCCCAGGCGATGGCCGATTGGCGCGCCCAGGCACAGGCGCTGCTGGCGGCGCGCGCCGCGCTTGACGCCATGAGCCGCAGCGGCTGATGCGTCGGGTCCTACTCATTCTGCTGGCTGCGAGCCTGTTGGTGGTGGCCGCATGGTATCTTGCCGCGCTGCCCGGCACGGTCACCGTCCGGCTCGACGGATTGACGATTGCCGCCCCGACAGCGCTCGCGGTGCCAGTCCTGATCATCGGGTTCCTGCTCGGCCATCTCCTGTTGCGCTTGCTGGTCGGCCTGATCCATCTGCCTGGGCGCATGCGGGCCTGGCGTGCTGCTCGGCATCGCCGTCTCGGCGATGCCGCCGCCACCGGCGCGATGGTTGCGCTTGCCGCCGGGGAGGCCGCGGAAGCGCGTGGCTACGCCGCCCGCGCCCGCCGCTTGCTGGGCGAGACCGCGCATACGCTGCTGCTCACCGCGCAAGCGGCTCGTCTCGCCGACCGCCACGACGAATCCGAAGCCGCGTTGCGCGCCCTCGCGGCGCGTCCCGACACCGCTTTTCTCGGTTATCGCGGGCTGATGCGTCGCGCCAGCGAGCGCGGCGACTGGGATGAGGCCGCGCAACTCGCGCACCACGCCGAGGCCGCGCATCCCGGCGCCACTTGGCTGCGCGGTGAGCGCACCCGCCTCGCGCTGCGAGCGAAACGTTGGGACGACGCACTGGCGCTGGCCGATGCGGACGCTCCGAAAGCGGCGCTCGGCGTCGGCGCGGCGGAGGCTACCAGCGATCCGGCGCGCGCGCGTCAACTCGCCAGGCGCGCCTGGCGCGACGATCCGGCGTTGACGCCGGCCGCCCTTGGCTACGCCGCCCGTCTGCGCGCCGCCGGCCGCGAACGCCGTGCGCAGGCGGTGATCCGGCGCAGCTGGAACCTCGCTCCGCATCCCGATCTGGCCGCATTCGCACTGGCCCCGATCACCGACCGCCTGGCCCGAATGCAAGCTGCGCAACGTTTGGTAGCGGATCGCCCCGACGATCGCGAAGCGCATTTCCTGCTGGCCCAACTCGCGCTGGAGGCCGGGCTGACCGGAGAGGCCCGCCGTCACGCTGACGCCGCGCGCGCCGCCGGCCTCACGCAGCGCCGCCTGTGGCTGTTACGTGCGGCGATCGAGGACGCACCCGGCGGCAATGCCGATGCCGCGCACGAGGCGCTGCGTCGTGCCGCCGCCGCCGCACCCAATCCAGCATGGCACTGCGACGTCTGCCATGTGCAGGCGGAACACTGGACCCCGGCCTGTCCCGCCTGTCATGCGCCCGGGGGTCTGCGCTGGACCTCGATGCCGGCCGGGTCCGGCCAGATCGCCGGTCCGGCTGGATCCGGCGCCGAAGCGCCCATGGTCTGAGCGCCTGCGGTCTGGCGCGGCTCCCCTCCGTCAAGCGCGGCCACGATGGGGGGACGCGCCATTCGCCGCGGGTCGATGTATTGTCCGGCCGGGGTTACGCCGCAAATCGCGCCAGCAGCCGAATATGCGCGCGCGTGCCGTGGTGAAAGCACCGTTCCTCGAATTTCTCGTTTGGGCTATGCACCTGATCGTCATCCAGGCCAAAGCCCATCAGCAGGCTGTCGATCCCCAGCACGCGGCGCAGCGAGGACACCACCGGGATCGATCCGCCGCTGCCCACCAGCAGAGCGGGACGCCCATATTCCTCGGTCAGAACATCCCGGGCCGCGCGCACCGCGTCACTGTCGGCGGCAACCTCGATGCCCGGCCCGCCGCTTAGCATGGTGACGTCCACCCGCGCATCGGCCGGCACGCGCTCGGCGAGGAACCTGCGGAACCCCGCCACCACCGCTTCCGGGTCTTGATCGGACACCAGACGGAACGAGACTTTGGCAAAAGCCTCAGCCGGGATCACGGTTTTCGCGCCTGGCCCGGTGTAGCCGCCCCAGATGCCGTTGATATCGGCAGTCGGTCGCGCCCAGAGTCGTTCCAGCGCCGGTACGCCGCGCTCCCCCGCCGGGTGGCGCAGGCCGATATCGCCCAGGAACGCTGCCTCGTCGAACCCCATCTCGCGCCATTGCGCGGCCTGCTCGGCGCTGACCGGGCGCACCGCGTCGTAGAATCCAGGTAACGCGACCCGTCCCTCCGTATCGTGCAGCCCGCCGAGCGCGGCACATAGCGCGTTGATCGGATTGAGGGCCGCGCCGCCGAACAGCCCCGAGTGCAGATCCCGCTTCGCCGCACGCAGTGCGACCTCGGTGAACACCAGTCCACGCAGCCGCGTGGTGATCGCCGGCGTGTCGACATCCCACATCCCGGTATCGCTGATCAGCGCCAGGTCCGACGCCAGCAGCGCCTTGTTGGCTTCCAGGAATGGCTCCAGATGTACGCTGCCGACTTCTTCCTCGCCCTCGATCAGCACAGTGATGCGCGCCGGGATGCCGCCGCCGGCTTCGTGCCAGGCGCGCAGGGCGGACAGGAACATCATGACCTGGCCTTTGTCGTCCACCGCGCCACGGGCGACGTAGCGCGGGCCGCGCGGGCCCATGACAAGTTGCGGTTCGAACGGTGGACTTGTCCATAATGCCAGCGGATCGACCGGCTGCACGTCGTAATGGCCGTAGAACAGGATATGCGGTCCGCGATACCCCGCCGGGCCGGGGTGATGCGCAACCACGATCGGCTGGCCCGGCGTTGCGTGCCGCGCCGCCTGAAATCCCAGCGCGGCCAGATCGTCACGCACCCAATCCGCGGCGCGCATACAATCGGCGGCATGCTCGGGACGGGCGCTGATCGAGGGGATACGCAACAGATCGAACAGCGCATCGCGGGAGCGCGGCAAAGCGGCATCCGCGTGGCGCAAAACGGCATCGAGCACGGGCATGGCGAGGTCCTTTTTCGATGTCGCATTCTCCCATAACCCCCGCGTCCAGCCTAGCGGCGGCGTGCGTCGTTGGGCCAGTCCGGACCGCCGG
>JAKAZJ010000090.1 GCA_021826565.1 Pseudomonadota bacterium
CATTGTCCGGAACATGCGCGTACCGAACATCCACTCGTGCAGTTCCCGCCCGCGCTTGCCGAGCGGATTCTCAAGACTTTGCTCAGGCCCTACTCCGAAACCGTCGAGCGAGATCGAAAAGCCTGCAACGCGCACTTTCGTCATGACGAACCCTTCCATCTCTTCCGGGATTGACAATCAGGGCAATACCTATCCTTACTAGGCCCATGACGATAGGCGGCGACCATCAGCCTCTATCGATGCACTTAAATTACGCTTGAGCATTCCAAGACCGCCGATACCCGCCTTATTTGCTTCCCCTCACTCCCACTCGATCGTCCCCGGCGGCTTGCTGGTGATATCGTACGTCACCCGGTTGATCCCGCGCACCTCATTGACGATCCGTCCCGCCACGCGCGCCAGGAACGCCGGTTCGAACGGATACACATCCGCCGTCATCCCATCCGTGGACGTCACGGCGCGCAGCGCGCAGGCGTGATCGTAGCTACGCCCGTCGCCCATCACGCCCACGGTACGCACCGGCAGCAGCACCGCGAAGGCCTGCCAGATCGCGTCGTACAACCCGGCGGCGCGGATCTCCTCCAGATAGATCGCATCCGCCCGGCGCAGGATCGCAAGTTTCTCGCGCGTGATCGCACCCGGGATGCGGATCGCCAGCCCCGGACCGGGAAACGGATGGCGCCCCACGATCGCATCGGGAATCCCGAGTGTCCGGCCCAGCGCGCGCACTTCATCCTTGAACAGCGACCGCAGCGGCTCGACCAGCTGCATCCGCATCCGTTCCGGCAGGCCGCCCACATTGTGGTGGGACTTGATGGTGACGGAAGGCCCGCCCGACGGCGCCGCGGATTCGATCACGTCCGGATACAGCGTCCCCTGGGCCAGATAGTCGGCGCCGCCCAGGCGGGCCGCCTCCTCCTCGAATACCTCGATGAACAGCCGGCCGATCGTCTTGCGTTTCGTTTCCGGGTCGGTCACCCCGTCCAGCGCGTTCAGGAACAGCTCCGACGCATCGCGGTGGATCAGGCGGATGTTGAACCGGTCTCGGAAGGTGGCCACCACTTCCTCGGCTTCGGCCTGCCGCAGCAGGCCGTGATCGACGAAGATGCAGCTCAGCTGATCGCCGATCGCCGCGTGGATCAGCACCGCGGCGACCGCACTGTCCACGCCGCCGGACAGACCGCAGATCACCCGGCCCGAGCCGACCTGGGCGCGAATGCGGGCGATCTCGGCGGTGCGGAAATTCGCCATCGTCCAGGTCCCCGGCAGGCCGGCGACGTGACGCAGGAAATTGCCCAGCAGCGCGGCGCCATGCGGGGTGTGCACCACCTCGGGGTGGAATTGCAGGCCATAGAAGCGGCGCGTGTCGTCGGCAATCGCGGCGAACGGCGCGCCCGGGCTGGACGCCACCGCGCGGAACCCCGGGGGCAGGCTGGTCACGCGGTCGCCGTGGCTCATCCACACCTGCTCGCGCGCGCCACGCGGCCAGACGCCGGCGAACAGCGCGCAGTCATCGGTCACGTCCACCAGCGCGCGGCCGAACTCCCGATGCGCGTGCGGCTCCACCGCGCCGCCCAGCTGGTGGCACAGCAGCTGCTCCCCGTAGCAGATTCCCAGCACCGGGATGCCGAGCTCGAACACCGCGGGCGGGGCCAGCGGCGCACCCGGTTCGTGGACCGAGGCCGGTCCGCCGGACAGGATGATTGCGCCTGGCCGCCACGCGGCGATCCGCGCGGGATCGGCGCTATAGGGCCAGATCTCGGAATACACCCCGGCTTCGCGCAGCCGTCGGGCGATCAACTGAGTGACCTGGGAACCGAAATCCAGGATCAGGGCGCGGTGCGGGGCTGCCTCCGCCGCGGAATCGGGCATGGTGGGTCCGGTCGGAATGGTTGCCGGCAGGTGGCATGGTGCCCCCGGCTTGGCAAGGGGTCAGCCTTCCCCCATCACCCAGGCCAGCACGCCCTTTTGCGCGTGCAGCCGGTTCTCGGCCTCGTCGAACACCACCGATTGCGGGCCGTCGATCACCTCGGCGGTCACTTCCTCGCCGCGATGCGCCGGCAGGCAATGCATGAAGATCGCGTCCGGCGCCGCCCGCGCCATCAGCGCCGACGTGACCTGATACGGCGCCAACAGATTATGGCGGCTTTCGCCCGGATCGTCGGACATGCTGACCCAGGCGTCGGTCACCACGCAGCGCGCGCCGGCGACGGCCACGGCGGGATCGTCGGTCAGTTCGATCTTCGCCCCCTCGGCCCGCGCCCAGGCGATCAGCGCCTCCGGCGGGCGCAGCGCGTCGGGGGTGGCAAGCCGCAGGGTGAAGCCGAACCGCACCGCCGCCTCGATCCAGCTGCGGGCGACGTTGTTGCCATCGCCGCACCAGGCGACCACCTGGCCGACGATCGGGCCGCGATGCTCCTCGAAGGTCAGCACATCGGCCATCAACTGGCACGGGTGGGACGTGTCGGTCAGGCCGTTGATCACCGGGACCGTGGCGTAGCGCGCCAGTTCATGCAATTTCGAGGTGGAATCGGTGCGCAGCATGATCGCATCGACGTAACGCGACAGCACGCGCGCGGTATCGGCCGGCGATTCGCCGCGCCCGGTCTGCATGTCGCGCGCGCTCAGCACGATCACGTCCCCGCCCAGCTGGCGCATCCCGACCTCGAACGAGACGCGGGTGCGGGTGGACGGTTTTTCGAAAATCAGCGCCAGGGTGCGCCCGGCCAGCGGACGCGCGCCGCGGCCGCGCTTGAGGCCCGACGCCAGGTCGAGCATGTGGCGCAAGGTGGCGGGATCGAAATCGCGCAGGTCCAGGAAATGCCGCGGGTCGGCCGGGGCATCGTGCCCCGGCCGGTTTCCGCGCCGCAGTGCCGCACTCACGCCGAGGCTTTCAGCGCCCCCGCCACGTGGCGGGCGGCGCGGTCCAGCATCTCCAACGCCGCGTCCACATCCGCCGCGGTGACCACCAGCGGCGGAGCAAGGCGCAGCGTGTTCTCCCCGGCGGTGATCGCCAGCAGGCCCTCGGCCACGCAGGCGGCCTGCACCTCGCCCTGCGGCGGGATGCAGCCCAGGGCCTGAAGCAGCCCCTGGCCGCGGGCTTCTGTGAACACGGTGGGATAGTCGCGCGCGATCCGTTCCGTCCCCGCGCGCAGCTGGGCGCCGCGGGCAAGGACGTTGTCCAGGAACCCCGGCGACAGGATCACGTCCAGCACCGCGTTGCCGGCGGCGGCAGCAAGCGGATTGCCGCCATAGGTGCTGCCATGCGTGCCGGGTTTCATGTGCACGGCGACGGCTTCCTTCGCCAGCACGGCGCCGAGCGGGAAGCCGCCGGCGATCCCTTTCGCCAGCGACATCACGTCCGGCGCGATGCCCGCCCATTCATGCGCGAACAGCTTGCCGGTGCGCCCCATGCCGGACTGCACCTCATCCATGCCCAGGATCAGGCCGAATTCGTCGCAGACGGCACGGAGTTCCTGCAGGAAGCGCGGATCGGCCGGGCGCACGCCGCCCTCACCCTGGATCGGTTCGACGATGATGCCGGCGGTGCCGGGGCCGATCGCGTTGCGTACCGCGTTCATGTTGTTGAACGGGACGTGATCGAACCCTTCCACCACCGGGCCGAACCCGGCCAGGTATTTGGCGTTGCCGGTAGCCGCCAGCGTGCCCAGGGTACGGCCGTGGAACGCACCTTCGAAGCAGATGATGCGGTAGCGTTCCGGCTTGCCGGTTTCCGCCATCGCCTTGCGGATCATCTTGATCATGCCCTCGTTCGCTTCCGCGCCCGAGTTGCAGAAGAACACGCTGTCGGCGAACGACGCCGCGACCAGCCGCGCGGCCAGGCGTTCGGCGCCCGGGATGCGATACAGGTTGGAAACATGCATCACCTTGTGCGCCTGCTCGGCGATCGCGTCGGCCAGATGCCGGTTGCCGTGACCCAGCGAGGCGGTGGCGATCCCGGAGCCGAAATCGAGGTATCGTCGCCCGTCCACCGACACCAGCCAGGCGCCTTCGCCCCGCTCGAAAGCGAGGTCGGCACGGGCGTAGTTCGGCATCAGGGCGGAGATCATGTCCTTGGGTGACCTTGGTTGGTTGCTTCCCCCGGATCGCCCTGGCACGGGGATCCGCTCCAGGTCCGGGGAAACCGCGATTGTTGACGCGGTCCGCCGGTGCGGTCAAGCCGCGCGCGCTTCCTGTTCCGGCAGAACCCGGTTGACGCGGCGAACCCCGACGATCTGACGCAAATTGCCTTCCACCAGGGCGATCTCATGCGCGGGCATCGCGCTCAGCGCGATCTCCACATGCATCAGCGCGGCGGTACGATGCGCCCACATGCGATCCGGCGTCAGATCGCGCTTGGCGAACGGGAGCAGAAGCCGGGGCAGCAGCCCCGGTTCGGCGTCGGCATCAAGGAAAAATCGAACCGGCTGACACGCCACGGGCGCGGCCTGATGATCGGACATGGGGGGAGGAACTCCGGACGCGAGGGGAAAAAGCGGGGAAACCCCGGCTGCTCAGGCAGCCGGGCCGCTAATTCGGATCGCAGAGGTCCGGAAATTGTCCATCTCAGGCAGGATAGGACGAAACCGGTCTGGAGGGGAAGGGGGGCGTGGAAACGCCCCCCCCCTTGTCTCACTCCGCCGCGTCTTCCAGCGCCGGCTGGGCGTCGGTGCCCAATGTGCGCTGATCGCGCCCGGCCGCGATCGCGCGCATCCGGCTCATGACCGAGCCGGTGCCGGCCGGGATCAGCCGGCCCACGATCACGTTCTCCTTCAGCCCCATCAGATGGTCCACCTTGCCGGCGGTCGCGGCTTCGGTCAGCACCCGCGTCGTTTCCTGGAACGAGGCGGCCGAGATGAAGCTGCTGGTCTGCAGGCTGGCCTTGGTGATGCCTTGCAGCACCGGCATCGCCACCGCGGGCCGGTCGTCGCCGGTCAGCTTGTTGTTGACCGCGTCGAATTCGGTGCGGTCCACCTGCTCGCCGATCAAGAAAGTGGTATCGCCCGCATCCATGATCTCCACCTTCTGCAACATCTGGCGGACGATCACTTCGATATGCTTGTCGTTGATCTTCACGCCCTGGAGCCGATAGACGTCCTGGATTTCGTTCACCAGGTAATCGGACAGAGCCTCCACGCCCAGCACTTTCAGGATGTCGTGCGGCACGCGCGGCCCATCGACCAGCGGATCGCCCTGGCGGACGAAATCGCCTTCCTGCACCGAGATATGCTTGCCCTTCGGGATCAGGTACTCGGTCTCCTCGCCGGTTTCGTCGTTCTTCACGACGATGCGGCGCTTGGCCTTGTAGTCCTTGCCGAACTCCACCTGGCCGTCATTCTCGGCGATCACCGCGTGGTCCTTCGGGCGGCGGGCCTCGAACAGCTCGGCCACGCGCGGCAGACCGCCGGTGATGTCGCGGGTCTTGCTGCCCTCGCGCGGGATGCGCGCCAGCACGTCGCCGGCCGCCACCTGGGCGCCGTTATCGACCGAAAGGATCGAGTCCGGCGCCAGGAAGTAGCGCGCGTCGCTGCCGCCGGGCAGCCGCACCACCTCCCCCTTGGCGTCCTTCAGTTGCAGGCGCGGGCGCAGATCGATCGATTTCGCGCCCTGCTTGTAGTCCACCACGACCTTGGAGGTCAGGCCGGTGACTTCGTCCATACGCTCGACCAGGGTGATGCCCTCGATCAGGTCGAGATATTCCACCTTGCCGTTCTGCTCGGTGATGATCGGCAGCGTGTACGGATCCCATTCCGCCAGCTTCTGCCCGCGCGAGACCGCCTGCGCGTCATCGGCCAGCAGCCGCGCGCCATAGGGCACGCGGAAACGGGCGCGCTCACGGCCCTTGTCGTCGGTCAGTACCATCTCGCAGTTGCGGCTCATCACCACCGGCACGCCCTGGCTGTTGGTGACGACGTTGCGGTTGCGGATCGTGACCTTGCCCTCGTGGCTGGCTTCCACCGAGGATTGTTCGGCGCCCCGCTGCGCCGCGCCGCCGATGTGGAAGGTGCGCATCGTGAGCTGTGTTCCCGGCTCACCGATCGACTGCGCGGCGATCACGCCCACCGCCTCACCGATATTGACCGGCGTGCCGCGGGCGAGATCGCGCCCGTAGCAATGCGCGCACACGCCGACCTTTGCCTCGCAGGTCAGCACCGAGCGGATACGCGCCGTTTCCACCGCCGCCTTGTCGATCTGATCGGCGGCTTCTTCCTCGATCAACGTGTTGCGCGCGACCAGGATCTGGCCGGTGGCGGGATCGATGATGTCCTCGGCCGCGGTGCGGCCGAGCGTGCGTTCGGCCAGCGACGAGACGACCTCACCGCCGTCCATCACCGCGCGCACGGTCAGGCCGCGCTCGGTGCCGCAGTCGATCTCCACGATGATGCAGTCCTGCGCGACATCCACAAGCCGCCGCGTGAGATAGCCGGAGTTGGCGGTCTTCAACGCCGTATCCGCCAGCCCCTTGCGTGCGCCATGGGTGGAGTTGAAATACTCCAGAACCGACAGGCCTTCCTTGAAATTGGCGATGATCGGCTGCTCGATGATCTCGCCGGACGGCTTGGCCATCAGCCCGCGCATCCCCGCCAGCTGACGCATCTGCGCCGGCGAGCCGCGCGCGCCGGAATGGCTCATCATCCACACCGAGTTGATCGGCCGGCCGAGCTCCTGGCGGCTGATCTCCTTCATCATCGCCCCGGCGACCTCGTCCGTGCAGCGCGACCAGGCGTCCACCACCTTGTTGTAGCGTTCGCCGGAAGTAATCAGGCCTTCCTGGTATTGCTGCTCGAACTCTTTCACTTCGCCCTGGGTGCGACGGATCAGCTCGGGCTTCTCGGTCGGGATGATCATGTCATCCTTGCCGAACGAGATTCCCGCCTTCGCCGCCTGGCCGAAGCCGAGGCCCATCATGCGGTCGGCGAAGATCACGCATTCCTTCTGACCGCAATGGCGATACACCACGTCGATCACGTCGGACACGTTCTTCTTGGTCAACTGCCGGTTGACCAGCGAGAACGGCACGTCCGGATGCTTGGGCAGGATCTGCCCGACCATCATCCGTCCCGGCGTGGTCACGACCACCTGCTGACGCAGATTGCCGTTCGCGTCCATCGTCTCGATGCGGCCCTTGATCTTGTGATGCAAGGTGATGGCGCGAGCATGGAGCGCGTGCTCCAGCTCACCCATCGTGCCGAAGGCCGGTGCGTCGGCATCGGCCACGGTGGCGAATTCCG
>JAKAZJ010000091.1 GCA_021826565.1 Pseudomonadota bacterium
CCAGCAAGGGGGCGGCAGGGGTGTCCGGCTCGGCGCTGGTGGTGCTGGCGGTTACCCTGGCCGCCAGCCACGCCGTGCCGGTGGCGGCGATCGCGCTGATCATCGGCATCCACCGGTTTCTGTCGGCGGCGTTTGTCTGCGTCAACATCATCGGCAACGCGGTGGCGACGCTGGTGGTGGCGCGGTGGGAAGGCGCGCTGGACCGGGTGCGCCTGCGGCAGGCGCTGGAGGACGGGGCGGGGGCGGGGTGAGCGGGGGGCCAACCTCGTTGACAGGCGCGGCGCGACACGCGATGCCGCTATCCCCGGGTCCAGCCCGCAGCCGCAGGAGCCTCCGCTGTCCTCCCTCCCCTCCCCGCGCCTGCTCGTGCCGCTGGCCCTGCTCGCGCTCGGCGGCTGCGCGCTGATCGATCAGACGACGTTCTTCCCCGCACCGCCGCCACGCGCCACCCTGGACGCCCGCGCCAGGCGCCCCGCGCGCATCGATCCCCGCACGCCCCTGTTGGTGATCGGCCCGGCCACGCCGCTCTCGGACTACCCCGCCTTGCTGCGCCTGGCGGTCCGCGCCGCGCAACGCCGCGACCCGGACGTGCGCTTCGATGTCACCGCCGTCGCCGCGCCCGGCCAGGCCGACGCCGCCACCGACCAGGCCGCCGCCGTGATGCGCGCGCTGGCCGAAGACGGCGTGTCGCGCCACCGCATCCTGCTGCGCGCGGTGCTGGACCCGGGCCGAAGCGGGCACCAGGTCCGGGTCTATGTCCGCTGATCAGGCCGCCGGCGCCCTGCCGCGCCGCTGGGCCGCGGGTCGGACGGAGGGGCTGGCGATGCTCGCCGTCACCGCCTGCTCCTGGGGCTTCAACTGGCCGGTCTCCAAGTTCCTGCTGGGCGAATTGCCGCCGTTCGAAATGCGCACGCTATGTTGCGGCGGCGGCGCGGCTTTCGCCTTCGCGCTCGCCGCCGCGCGTGGCGAGGCGCTGATCCCACCGCGCCACCAATGGGGCCGGCTGATCGCCTTCGCGCTGATGAACTACGGCGCGTTCACCATCCTGACCACGCTCGCGCTGTTCTGGCTGCCGGCGTCGGAGGCCGTGATCGTCACCTACACCCTGCCGATCTGGGCCGGCGCGCTGGCCTGGCCGATGCTGGGTGAGCGTCCCACGCCCGCGCGCGTGGCCGCCATGGCGCTGGGCCTGGGCGGCGTCGCGTTGCTGGTCACCGGCCAGACCGCGGCGGCGCCGCAGCCCGGCGGCGCAAGCTGGACACCGCTGGCGGGGGTGTTGTGCGGCCTGACCGCGGCCTGGGTGTTTGCGCTGGGCACGGTGGTGGCCAAGCGCACACCGCTGGCGATGCCGCCGGTGGCGGGCGTGGCGTGGCAGGCGACGCTCGGGACCATCCCGGTCGCGCTGCTGATGCTGACCGAGCATCCGCGGCTCGGGACGATCACCGGGCTCGGGTGGGGCGCGATCGCCTATGTGGCGGTGCTGCCGATGACCGTTGCCTATCTGACCTGGTTCCGCGCGCTACGGCTGCTGGCGGCGAACACCGCGGCAACCGGGGTGTTGTTGGCGCCGGCGATCGGGGTGTTCGCCTCGGCGCTGCTGCTGGGCGAAACGCTGGGCTGGCACCAGCTGGGCGCGCTGGGTGTGACGCTGGCCGGGGTCGCGCTGGCCGCCCGGGGCTAGCGCGCCTACCGATCCTCGCTGGTCACGCCAAGCTGTTTCAGCTTCCGGTGCAGCGCGCTGCGTTCCATCCCCACGAACTGCGCGGTGCGGCTGATATTGCCGCCGAAGCGCAACAGCTGCGCGTGCAGATACTTGCTTTCGAACAGATCCCGCGCCTCCCGCAGCGGCAGCGCCATCACATCGGCCCCGGGATCGGTCGCCAGCAGCGACGGCGCGCCTTCCGCCAGCTCCGGCGGCAGCATGTCGGGGCGGATCGGGTCCGCCACGCCACCCGGGGCCATGATCAGCAGCCAGTCCACCAGGTTGCGCAACTGGCGCACATTTCCCGGCCAATCATAGGCCTGCAACGCGGTCATCGCATCGGCCGAGATGTCGCGCCGCGCCATCCCCGACAGCTCCGCCGAGCGCGTCATGAACCAATCCGCCAGCACCTGGATGTCCTCGCGCCGTTCGCGCAACGCCGGCAGGCGCAGCGGCACCACCGCCAGGCGATAATAGAGATCCTCGCGGAATCGCCCGGCCGCGATCTCGGCCGCCAGATCGCGGGAGGTCGCGGCCAGGACGCGCACATCGACGCGCACCCGCGCCGAGCCGCCCAGCCGCTCGAACGCCTGATCCTGCAACACGCGCACGATCTTGGCCTGGGTCTCGGTCGGCATGTCCGAGACCTCGTCCAGAAGCAGCGTGCCGCCATGGGCGCGTTCCAGCACGCCGGCGCGGCGCGGATGGGCCAGCGGATCGGCTCCGGCCTCGATCCCGAACAATTCTTCCTCGAAACGGGATGGCGCCAGGGTCGCGCAGTTCAGCACCACGAACGGCGTGCCGGCGCGGCGCGAGCGGGCGTGGATCATCCGCGCCGCCACTTCCTTGCCCGATCCCGCCGGGCCTTGGATCAGCACGCGTGAGCCGGTGGGCGCCACGCGCTCGATCTGTCCGCGCACCGCGCCGATCGCCTGGCTGGTTCCGGTCAGCTGGGTCTCGGGGCCGGCGCGCAGGCGCAGTTCGGCGTTCTCGCGCGCCAGCCGCGCCGCTTCCAACGCGCGGCGGACCAGCAGCAGCAGGCGGTCGGAATCGAACGGCTTCTGGATGAAATCATAGGCGCCGTGCTGGATCGCCTGCACCGCCATCTCGATCGTGCCGTGACCCGAGATCATTATCACGGGAATCTGCGGGTCTTCCCGATGCAGCGCGCCGAGGATGCCCAGCCCGTCCATGTTGGAGCCTTGCAACCACACATCCAGGATCGCGAGCGCGGGACGGCGGGCGCGGAACGCGGCCAGCGCGGCCTCGGCATCGCCCGCGCCACGGGTCTCGTACCCTTCGTCGCGCAACACGCCTTCGATCAGCAGCCGGATGTCGGGCTCGTCATCGACGATCAGGATGTCATCCGCCATGTTGCCCCCCCGCCGGCAGGATCAGGCTTGCGATCGCCCCGTGACCATCGGGCCGGTCTTCCAGCAACACGCGGCCGCCATGGTCTTCCATGATCTTCTTCACGATCGCAAGCCCGAGTCCCGTGCCTTTCGGCTTATGGGTCACGTAGGGTTCGGTCAAACGTGCGCGATCTTCCTGCGGCAGACCGACGCCGTCATCGGTGACGGCGATGCGGATCTCGCCATCGGCCGCGGTCACGGCAACCGCGATCGCCCCTTCCGGCTCCCCCTCGGCGCGCGGACGCATCGCCACCGCGTCGGCGGCGTTGGCAAGCAGGTTGGACAGCGCCTGGCGCAGCATCCGCCGGTCCGCCGGCGCCACCGGGCCTTGTTCGGGAATCTCGCTGGTCCAGCGAATGCGCGGACGCGCGGTGCGTTGCAGCACCAGCGCCTCGCGCGCGATGCGGCCGATATCCTCGGGCTTGATCACCGGCTGCGGCATCCGCGCGAACGCCGAGAACTCATCCACCATCCGACCGATATCGCCGACATGACGCACGATCGTGTCGGCGCATTGCGCGAAGGTCTCGGGGTCCGAGGTGATCTCGCGCGTGAAGCGGCGCTTCAGCCGTTCCGCGGCGAGCTGGATCGGGGTCAGCGGATTCTTGATCTCGTGCGCGATACGCCGCGCCACATCGGCCCACGCCGCCTTACGCTGCGCGGCCTGCAATGCGGTGATGTCGTCGAAGGTGACCACGAACCCCTCGGCGCGTTCGCCGGAGAAATCGGCGCCGATGCGGACCAGCAACGTCCGCCGCTGCGCCGGCGCACCAAGTTCCACCTCCGCCACCTGGCTGCGGTCCGGCGCGACCAGAGCCGCCGCCAGCAGCGCGGCAAACTCGGGCACCACTTCCGGCAACGGACGGCCAACGGCGGCCAGCAGATCGATCCCCAGCAGCTGCTCGGCGGCGCGGTTCGGCAGTTCGATCCGGCCACCCGGATCGAGCCCGATCACCCCGGCCGATACACCCGACAGCACCGTCTCGGTGAAGCGGCGGCGCTCGTCGATCTGGCGATATGCCGCCATCAGCTCGGCACGTTGCGCCGCCAGCTGTCCGGTCATGCGATTGAACGCGCGCGACAGGCCGGCGATTTCGTCGTCGGTGCGCTTCTCCGGCACGCGGACCGCCAGATCGCCCTGACGCACCCGTTCCGCGGCCAGGATCAGCCACCCGATCGGGCGGGCAATCTGGTTCGCCATCACCAGCCCGATCAGCACCGCCGCCGACAGGACCAGCAGGGCCACCATGGCGAAGATCCACGCGAACGCGATCTGCAACCAGCCGCGATTGGCGTCCAGCCGCTTGTATTCCGCCACCGCCTGCTCGGTGCGCTGCATGTAGTGCAGGATCTGCGGGTCCACCGGCCGGCCGATCATCAACACCATCTGCGGCGTCGCGTTCAGCGTCACCAGCGCGCGCACGCGTGAGCCGTCACGCGAATCCAGCACCACCGCCCCGCCGCGCAGCGCCTGCGCGATCGCCCAGCGCGGCGGCGGCGAGACGCCGAGCCCGCCGAACAACCCGGCCGAGGCCTCCACCTGTTCCGAAGCGGCATCGTAGATCACCGCCTCGGTCAGGCCGCGCAGCGTCGTCTGCACCGCCAGCGCGCGCGCGAAATCGCGCGGCTCCAGCGACAATAACGGGCCGGAGCGGTTGATGTCAGCCGCCATCTCCAGCGCCACGGCGCGGATGTTGTCGCGGTGTTCGGCCAGATAGCCGCGGGCAACCTGCAACGATTCGGTCACCGCGGTGCGCACCGGATCGTTGAACCAGGCCTGGATGCCGGAATGAAAGAACGCGACCGCGAAGCCGGCCACCAGGATCGAAGGCGCCACCGCGACGCCCGAGAACAGCAGCACCAGCCGCACATGCAGCCGCGATCCGGCCGCGCCGCGCCGGCGTTCCGTCACCACCCGGGTCAGCCGTCCGGCCAACACCAGGCCGAGCAGCAGCAGCACCGACAGATTGGCCCATACCAGGCCGACGCCGATGCCGGGATCGGCCGCGACCGGCGCCGCGCCGGCCAGCACCACAAACGTGGCGATCCCGGTCGCCAGCGCCGCGATCACCAGGAACGCGGTGGTCGCCTTGCCCAGCAGCAGCGAGGAGACACGCCGCCCGCTCCGCGGTTCCTCGGCCGGGGTCGCTTGCGGCTCCGGCGAAGCAAGTGCCGCCGGCGGCGGCAGCTGGTTCACATCAGCCCCCGCACCACCGGGATTTCCAGGTCGCGAATCTTCTTGCGCAAGGTATTGCGGTTCAGCCCCAGCATCGCCGCGGCTTTGATCTGGTTCCCGCGCGTCGCGGCAAGCGTCAGCCGGATCAGCGGGCGCTCCACCTCCGCGATGACGCGATCGTAGATATCGGTCAGGCCGGCGCCGCCGTCATGGGCGGACAGGAATGCGCGGATATGGCGCTCCACCGCGCCCGCCAACGGCTCCGGCCCATCGCCGGCAGCAGGTTCCGGGGCCGGCGCGGCCTCGGCCAATTCGGTGTCGATCGCCTCGGCGCCGATGGTTTCGGCCGGATGCAACGCCGCCAGGCGCCGCATCAGGTTTTCCAGTTCGCGCACATTCCCCGGCCAGGGATGGCGTTTCATCCGTTCGATCGCCGCCGCGTCCAGCGCTTTCGTGGCCAGCCCGTCGGCGCGCGCGCGCTCCAGGAAATGCCGCGCCAGGGGGGGGATGTCCTCCACCCGCTCACGCAGCGGCGGCAGCCGGATCGGCACCACGTTCAGGCGGTAGAACAGATCCTCGCGAAACAGCCCGCTGCGGATCGCGGCGCGCAGGTCGCGATGCGTGGCGGCGATGATCCGCACATTGGCCTTGATCGGCTGGCGCCCGCCGACCGAGGTGAATTCGCCTTCCTGCAGCACGCGCAGCAGGCGGGTCTGCGCCTCGGGCGGCATGTCGCCGATTTCGTCCAGGAACAACGTGCCGCCGCTGGCCTGTTCGAATCTCCCCGGGGTGCGGGCCAGCGCGCCGGTGAACGCACCGCGCTCATGGCCGAACAATTCGCTCTCGATCAGTTCGCGCGGAATCGCCGCCATGTTGACGGCGACGAACGGGCCGGCGCGGCGCTTGCCGTAATCATGCAGCGCGCGCGCGACCAGTTCCTTGCCGGTGCCGGACTCGCCGTTGATCATCACGGTCAGATCGGCGGTCGTGAGGCGCGCGATGGTGCGATAGATCTCCTGCATCGCCGGGGAGCGGCCGATCAGCGGCAGGCGTTCGTCGGCATCGCGCGGCTCGGGTTCGACCTCGACCACCGGGACCGAGACCGCGAGCGCGCGGCCGACCACGCTCAGCAATTCGTCCAGATCGAACGGCTTCGGCAGATACTCGAACGCGCCCCGCTGCGCCGCCTTGACCGCGGTGATCAGGGTCGATTGCGCGCTCATGACCACCACCCGCAGATCGGGACGGATGCGGCGGATGCGCGGGATCAGATCCAGCCCGTTCGCGTCCGGCATCACCACGTCGGTGATGACCAGATCCCCCTCCCCGTCCTCCACCCAGCGCCATAGCGTCGCCGCGTGACCGGTGGAGCGCACCTGATAGCCCGCGCGGCCCAGCGCCTGGGTCAGCACAGTCCGGATCGAGCGGTCGTCATCGGCCACCAATACCGTGGGCGGGGTCATCGCAATTTCCTCAGCACGCGGAATCGTCCTCGGTCATCACCGGAAGATGGAGACGAAATTCAGTCCGGCCAGGACGGCTGTCCACTTCGATCAGCCCGCCGTGATCGCCCACGATCTTGGCCACCAGCGCCAGGCCCAGGCCGGAGCCGGACGCCTTGGTGGTGACGAACGGATCGAACAGATTGGTCCGGATATCCTCGGCGATGCCCGGCCCGTTGTCACGCACCACCACATAAAGCGGCAGATCCAGCCGGCTGGTAGAGCCGCGCACGGCCACCCGCATCCCCTGCTGGAATCCGGTCGCCAGCACGATCTCGCCGCTCGGCTGATCGGCCAGCGCCTCGGCGGCGTTCTTCACCAGGTTCAGCACCACCTGCACCAGCTGGTCGCGATTGCCCCAGACCGGGGGCAACGACGGGTCGTACAGTTCCTGGAACCGGAT
>JAKAZJ010000092.1 GCA_021826565.1 Pseudomonadota bacterium
ATGAAACCACGAAGGTGCATCCGGAGGCGATCATCGGCGCCTATAAGCGGTCGAAATACCTGGCCGAGCAGGCGGTGCGCGACCTGGCCCGCCAGGGCCTGCCGGTGGTGATCGTCAATCCCGCCGCGCCGGTGGGGCCGCGCGACCACCGCCCCACGCCGACCGGGCGGATGATCCTGGACGCGGCGCTGGGCCGCACGCCCGCCTATGTCGAGACGGGCCTGAACCTCGTCCATGTCGATGACGTGGGCGAGGGTCACGCGCTGGCGCTGGAACGCGGCCGCGTCGGCGAGGCGTATATCCTGGGCGGGGAGAACCTGTCGCTGCGCGCGGTGCTGGGTCTGGTGGCGGAGGCGGCCGGGCGCGCGCCGCCGTGCATCCGCCTGCCGATCGCGCCGCTATGGCCGGTGGCGTTGGCGATGGAGACCTGGGCGCGGCTGTCCGGCGCCGAACCACGCGTCACCCGCGACTACCTGCGGATGGCGCGCAAGCGGATGTTCTTCTCCTCGGCCAAGGCCACCGCCGAGTTGGGTTACGCACCGCGCCCGGCGCGCGCAGCGGTGGCGGACGCGCTGGCCTGGTTCCGCGCCGCTGGGATGCTGCCGGCATGACGGCGCTGGCGCTGATCGCGGTTCTGGCCTGGGGCTGGCTGCTGGTCCTGCACGGACGGTTCTGGCAGGCCGGGCCGGAATTGTCCGCCGCGGTGCCGCGCGCCGCACCGCCACTGGCCGTGGTGGTCCCGGCGCGAAATGAGGCCGCACACGTTGCCACGGCGCTGCGGTCCCTGCTGGCGCAAGACTATCGCGGCGCGCTGCGGGTGATCCTGGTCGATGACGAAAGCACCGACGGCACCGGCGCGATCGCGCGCGCCTTGGCCGACCCTCGCCTTGCCGTGCTCGCCGGCCGGCCGCGCCCGGCGGGCTGGAGCGGCAAGCTGTGGGCCGTGGCGCAAGGGATCGAGGCGGCCGGCGACGCGCCGCTGATCCTGTTGACCGATGCCGATATCGTGCATGACCCGCGCCATGTGGCGGCCTTGGTGGCCCGGGCGGAAGCGGACGGCGCCGAGCTCGTTTCCGAAATGGTCGCGCTCGCCTGCGACACCCTGGCGGAACGCGCGTTGGTGCCGGCGTTCGTGTATTTTTTCCAGCTGCTGTATCCGTTCGCTTGGGTGAACGATCCGCTGCGCGCCACCGCGGCCGCGGCCGGCGGCAGTATCCTGATCCGCGCGCGCGCGCTGGCGCGGATCGGTGGCGTGGCCGCGGTGCGCGGCGCACTGATCGACGATGTGGCGCTGGCCGGCGCGGTGAAACGCGGCGGGCGGATCTGGCTGGGGCATTCGCTGCTGGCGCGATCGGAACGGCGCTATCCCGGGTTTGCCGAGATCTGGCGGATGATCGCGCGAACCGCGTTCGTGCAGCTGCGGCGCTCGCCATTCCTGTTGGCGGGGACGGTGGCGGGGATGGGGCTGGTATGGCTGGTGCCACCACTGGCGGCTTTGTTCGGGCAGGGCTGGGCGCGCGCCTGCGGCGTGCTGGCTTGGGCCGGCATGGCGGGGTCTTTCCTGCCCAGCCTGCGGCGGTTCCGGCTATCGGCGTGGTGGGCGCCAGCCCTGCCGCTGATCGCGGCGTTCTATCTGGCCGCGACGATCGGATCGGCGTGGAACCATTACGGCGGCGCAGGCGTCGCCTGGCGCGGGCGCGCCTATGCGGGAGGGGAGACATGACCGCGTTCTGCCGCCCCCGCGTCATGGCCGGCCTTGACGGATGCGGGCACGGGGGGCGGCCATGAGCGCGCTGGCGTCAGTCGAAACCTGGTCGGGCAAGGATCGCGGCGACGAGAATTTTCCGGTCGGCTCGATCCTGATCCGCCGCAGCCTTCGCCGGCACATCCATGCCTTCTACGCATTCGCCCGCAACGCCGACGACATCGCGGACAGCCCCACGCTTGCGGAAGCCGACAAGATCATCCGCCTGGATACGATGGAAGCCGTGCTGCTCGGCCGCGCCGAGGCGGCGCTGGCGCCAAGTGCCGCCGCGCTTCGCGCAAGCCTGGCCGAAACCGGTGTCACTGATCAGCACGCGCGCGACCTGCTGGTCGCATTCCGCCGCGATGCCACAAATCGCCGCTATGCCACCTGGGAGGAGCTGCACGATTACTGCCGCTATTCGGCGATGCCGGTGGGGCGTCATGTGCTCGATCTGCATCGCGAGGGGCGTGGCACGTGGGGCGCTTCGGACGCGCTATGCGTGTCGTTGCAGGTATTGAACCATCTGCAGGACTGCGCGAAAGACCTGACCGCGCTGGACCGCTGCTACCTCCCACAATCGTTGCTGGAGAGCTACGGCGCGCGGGAGGCGGACCTGCGCGCCAATCGCGTCAGCCCGCAGCTACGCCAGGTGCTGACCGCGCTGCTGGCAATGTGCGTGTCGCTGAACCATCACGCCGATGCGCTGCCGCGCCGGGTGAAAAGCTGGCGCCTGCGGTTCGAGACCGCGCTGATCCTGGGCCTGGCGCGGCGCCTGGCGCGGCGCCTGAAACGCGGCGATCCGCTGCGCCGGCGGGTGAAGCTGCGCGCGACCGACCTGGTGATCGCGGCCGTGCTTACGCTGCGCTATCTGCGGTTCGCGCGATGAACGCAGCGCCGGCCGACATGGCGGCGGTGGAGGCGATCGTGCGCCGCGCCGGGACCTCGTTCTATCGCGGGATGCGCATCCTGCCGCCGGAACGGCGCGCGGCGATGTATGCGATCTACGCCTTCTGCCGCGAGGTGGACGATATTGCCGACGATCCCGGTCCGCTGGCCGAGCGTCTGCCGGCGTTGGACGTCTGGCGCGACCGCGTGGCCGGGCTGTACCGCGGCGAGGCCGATAGCGCGGTGACCCGGGTCCTGGCCGCCGCCGCCGCCAGCTACGGTCTGCGCGCGGAAGATTTCCTGGCGGTGATCGACGGCATGGCAATGGATGCGCGGGAAGCGATCGTGGCGCCCGATCTGGCGACGCTTGATCTGTACTGCGATCGCGTTGCCGCGGCGGTGGGACGGCTGTCGGTGCGGGCGTTCGGTGACGCCTCGCCGGCGGCGGACCAGGTGGCGCATGCGCTGGGCCGGGCGTTGCAGCTGACCAATATCCTGCGCGACGTCGCCGAGGATGCCGAGCGCGGGCGGCTGTACCTCCCGCGCGAATACCTGACCGAGGCCGGCGTGGCGTTGGACCCGGCGGCAGCGCTGGCCTCGCCCGGGCTGCCGGTGGTCTGCGCCCGCGTCGCCGTGCTGGCGGACGCGCAGTTCGCCGCCGCGTTCGCCGCGATGCGCGCCTGCGATCCGCGCGCCATGGCACCGGCGCGGCTGATGGCGGCCGGGTATCGCGAGATTCTGCGCGCGCTGCGCCGGCGGGGGTGGGAGCGGATGGCCGCACCGGCCCGGGTACCGAAATGGCGCAAGCTGCTGTTGGGGGCGCGGTTCCTGCTGGCGCGCCGATAGGGCGGCCGGATCGGGTTCCGCATAACCCGTTTGGAAAATTCTGGTGGGCGCGACAGGGATCGAACCTGTGACCCCTACCGTGTCAAGGTAGTGCTCTTCCGCTGAGCTACGCGCCCGCACCAGAATGCGCCGCTTCTACAAGCGCCACCCAACCCGAGGCAAGCGCCGCTACCGCAGTACTGCCCCGGTCGCCTTCGCGACCGCCGCGACCACCTTCGCCGCCGCTTGCTCCAGCTCCACATCGGTCAGCGTCCGTTCGCGCGGCTGGAACGTGACCTCCACGCCCAGGGACCGCATCCCCTCCGGCAGGCTGCCGCCGGAGAACACGTCGAACAGCGCGACGCCCGCGATCAGCGTTCGCTCCGCCCCGCGCGCCGCGCGCAGCACCGTGTCCGCCGCCACGTCGCGGCCGACGACGAAAGCGAAATCGCGCCGCACCGGCTGGAACGCCGGCAGATCCGGCGCGGCACGGCGGCGGCGTTTCGGCTCCGCCACGGCATCCAGGAACAGCTCGAACGCGACCACCGGACCGGCCAGGTTCAGCGCGGCCAGCACGGCCGGATGCAGCATCCCGAACCGCCCCAGCACCGTCTTCGGCCCCTGCCGCACCACGCCGGACTGGCCGGGATGGTAGAACGCGGGGGCATCGGCGGTGACCGACAGCGCCTCCAGCGGCACCGACAGGGCGGTCAGCGCGGCCCAGAGATCGGCTTTGGCATCCATCGCCGCCACGTCGCGCGCCGGGCTCGCCCAATGGCGCGGCGTGGCGCCGGCGCGCAGCCCCGCGGCCACCAGCGCCTGACCGTCCGGGGTGTAGGCGGGGCCCAGCTCGAACAGCCCGACATCCGCATAGCCCCGGGCCGCGTTGCGTCCCGCCGCGAGCGCCAGGGTGGCGATCGGCGTCGGCCGCAACTGATCCAGATCCGACGCGATCGGGTTGGCCAGGCGCAGGGAACTGGGAGCGTCGCCGAAGCGCGCGGCCGTCGCCTGATCCAGGAAGCTGAAGGTCACGCATTCCGCCAGTCCTTGCGCGGCCAGCACGCGGCGAGCAAGCGCGGCGCGGCTTTGTGCGGGCGTCAGCACCGGCACCGGCACCGGGGCCGAGCGCGGCAAGGACACGGGGGCGATCTGATCAAGGCCGCGCAGGCGCAGCACTTCCTCGATCAGGTCGCATTCCGGTTCCATCGCCGCGCAGCCGGCGGCGGCGGCGGCGGCAAGCACCGGGTCCAGGTCAGCGGCCTGATCCAGCGCGCCGCCTTGCGCCACGTCGTTGCGCCAAGACGGCACCGCGACGGTCACGGCCGCGGCGTCGCGCGCCACCACGGCGAAGCCTAGACGCTCCAGGGACCCGACCGCCTCGTCCGCAGCCACTTCGGCGCCGCCGAAATCGCGCAGCCGGGCGAAACGCAACGATGCCGTGCGGCGCCGATCCGGCGCCGCGCCGGCCACGGTGACAGCGCCGGCCTGCCCGCCGCAGATCTCCTGGATCAGCGCGGTCGCCGCTTCCAGCGCGTCGGGCATGAGCGCGGCATCGATCCCGCGCTCGAAGCGCTGGCGCGCGTCCGAGATCACCTGATGGCGCCGGCCGGACAGCGCGATGCACACCGGGTCGAACAGCGCGCATTCCACGAAGACTTCAGTGGTGGCCTCGTCGCAGCCGGTCGCCTCGCCGCCGACGATGCCGGCCAGGGACTGCACGCCGGCGGCGTCGGCGATGACGCAATCCCGGTCCGTGACGGTGTAGTCCTTGCCGTTCAGGGCACGAAACGTTTCTCCCGCGCCGCGGCGGATCGTCAGCGTGGCACCGGACAGCTTGCCCACGTCGAACACATGCAGCGGTCGGCCCAGATCGATGGTGAACAGGTTGGTGATATCGACCAGCGCGCTGATCGGCCGCAGCCCGATGGCGGTCAGGCGGTCGGCCAGCCAGGACGGCGAGGGGCCGTTGCGCAGGCCGCGGATGGTACGGCCCAGGACCCAGGGACAGGCCTCCGGCCAGTCGATGCGCCAGCCCGGACCGCCGGTGAACGCCGGCGATACCGGCACCGGCGCCCACGGAAGCAGCGTGCCGATACCGGCCGCCGCGAGGTCGCGGGCCACACCGCGTACCGAGAAGCAATCGCCGCGGTTCGGCGTGACCGCGATCTCGATCACCGCGTCATCCAGCCCGGCCCAGGCGGCATAGGGTGCGCCCACGGGGGCGTCCTCCGGCAGATCGACGATGCCGGAATGATCCTCGCCGAGCCCCATCTCGCGCGCCGACAGCAGCATCCCGGCGCTGACCACGCCGCGGATCTCGCCGGTTTTCAGGGTGATGCCGGTGCCGGGGATGAAGCTGCCAGGCGGGGCGAATACCGCCTTCATACCGGTCCGCGCATTGGGCGCACCGCACACCACCGAAACGATGCCGTCCCCGGTCTCGACACGGCAGGCACGCAGGCGATCGGCGTTGGGATGCGGCACCGCCTCGATCACATGGGCGATGCGGAACGGGGCGAGCACGGCGCCGCGGTCGGTGATCGATTCCAGTTCCAGGCCGATGCGCGTCAAGGTCGCGCCGATCGCGGCGGGCGAGGCGTCGGTATCCAGATGCGCGCGGAGCCATGAGAGGGTGAATTTCATCGGCTACGCCCCCTCGTGCAGCAGCGCCGGCGCGAGCGGATTGAACCCGTAATGGCGCAGCCAACGGATATCGCTTTCATAGAACGGCCGCAGGTCAGGAATGCCGTGTTTCAGCATGGTAACGCGCTCGATCCCCATGCCGAAGGCGAAGCCCTGGAACGCGCGCGGATCGATGCCGACATTGGCCAGCACCCGCGGGTGGACCATGCCGGAGCCGAGGATTTCCAGCCAGTCGTTCCCCTGGCCGAGTGCGCCGGTTTTGCGGTCCCAACCGATATCCACCTCCATCGAGGGTTCGGTGAACGGGAAATAGCTGGCACGGAAACGCACCGGCAGATCGGGAACGGCAAAGAACGCGCGTAGGAAATCGATCAGGCAACCTTTCAGGTGGCCGAGCGTGATGTCGCGGTCGATCACCAGCCCCTCCACCTGATGGAACATCGGCGAGTGGGTGGCGTCGTGATCGGCGCGGTACGTGCGGCCCGGCACGATCACGCGCAGCGGCAGGCCGCGCGACAACATGGTGCGGATCTGCACCGGGGAGGTATGGGTGCGCAGCACCGGCGGCGGGGCATCTGGCGGGGCGGTCAGGTAGAACGTGTCCTGGTCGTCGCGCGCGGGATGATGCGCGGGGATGTTGAGGGCGGAGAAATTATGCCAGTCGGTTTCGACATCCGGCCCCTCGGCGATGGCGAAGCCCATGGCGCCGAAGATCGCGGCCATCTCCTCCATGGTCCGGCTGATCGGGTGGATCAGGCCGGCGGAGCGAGGCGGCGGCGGCAAGGTGGGGTCGATGCGTTCGGCGGCGAGCCGGGCGGTGAGTGCGGCTTCGTCCAGCGTGGCGCGGCGCGCATCCAGCGCCGCGGCCAGGCGGTCACGCAGCGCGTTGAGCGCGGCGCCACGGTCACGGCGTTGCTCGGGCGCGGTCTTGCCAAGGTCGCGCAGCAGCGTGGTAAGGCGGCCGTTGCGGCCGAGCAGGGCGACGCGAACCGCCTCCAGCGCGCGCGGGTCGGCGGCTTCCTTGAGGGCAATGCCGGTTTCGGCTT
>JAKAZJ010000093.1 GCA_021826565.1 Pseudomonadota bacterium
GCGGTTCGGCAGCGGCGAAGGCGTCGAGCTGCGCCACCGTCGCGTCGGCCGATCCGTCATCGCGCCAATACAGCACCCAGTCCCGATGGGTCTGGTCCTGAAAGCTGCGCAACTGGGCGGGCAGATACGCCGCGCCGTTATAGGTGGAGAGCAGGATCGCGACGCGCGTCCGCTCCGGCGGAGCAGATGGCGATGCGTCGGACCGGTCCGATGCCAGCCGCGCCGGATGTTGACCCATGACGGAGGGGTCAACCGCGACGTTGCGGGGCGGTGCCGACATGGTTTTCACGCGGGCACTCTATCCGATCGGCGCCGTTCCGGTCACGGGTGGCGTCTGCTTGGCCACGGGGTCGCTTGACACGTCCCTCTCGCCGCGCCGATGCACGCCGCCTATTCGGGAGAGACCGCATGACCGCGCTGCCGCTGGACGGGCTTACCGTGCTCGAATTCACCCACACCATCATGGGGCCGAGCTGCGGCGCGGTCCTCGCCGATCTGGGCGCCGACGTGATCCGCGTGGAACCCGCGCCGGACGGGGATCATACGCGACGGTTGTCGGGGTTCGCCTCCGGCTTCTACGTCTATTTCAATCGCAACAAGCGCGCGGTCGCGATCGATCTGAAGGCCGCAGCGGGCCGCGCGGTGGCGGCCGAGCTGCTCGGACGCGCCGATGTGCTGGTGGAGAATTTCGGCCCCGGCACGATGGAGCGCCTGCATCTGGGCTGGGACCAGGTCCACGCGATCAACCCGCGCCTGGTTTATTGCGCGCTCAAGGGCTTCCTCCCCGGACCATATGCGCATCGCCCGGCGCTGGACGAGATCGCGCAGTTCATGGCCGGTCTGGCTTACATGACCGGCCCGCCGGGACAGCCGCTGCGCGCCGGGGCCTCGGTGGTGGACATTCTGGGCGGCGTGATGGGGGTGGTGGGCATTCTGGCCGCGCTGCGCCAGCGCGACCAGGACGGGCAAGGCCGCAAGGTCACCGCGTCCCTGTTCGAGTCCGCCGCGTTCCTGACCGGCCAGCACATGGCGGGCGAGGCCGCGACCGGCGAAGCCCCGCCGCCGATGCCGATCCGCCGCGGCGCCTGGGGCGTGTACGAAACGTTTGCCTGCGCCGACGGGAACCGGGTGTTCATCGGCATCACCTCGGACCCGCATTGGCGCGCGTTCTGCGCCGCTTTCGCGCGCGCCGACCTGCTGGAAGATCCACGTTTCGCCACCAACAACCTGCGGGTGGCGAATCGCGACGCGCTGCGCGAGATCGTGGCCGGCCTGGCCGTCGCGCGCAGCGCCGCCGAGCTGGCCGGGATGCTGGACCGGGCGGGCATCCCGTTTTCCCCGGTCAACACGCCGTCCGACCTGTTTCACGATCCGCAGATCCAGGCGCGGGCGCTGCCGGTGCAGATGGCGGACGGGTCGATCGCCCGGTTCCCCGCGCTGCCGCTGGCATTCGACGACGCCACCCCGGGGCTGCGGCGCCAGCCGCCGGGCCTGGGGGAGCACACCGAGGACGTGTTGCGCGCGCTGGGCTACGACGCGGCGCGGATCGCGGCGCTGCGGGCATCCGGCGCGGTCCGGTAATCCGCGATCAGAACAGGTGGCTGAACCAGCCGCCGGAGGCCGGGCGGATCGTCGGCGTCGGGCCGGCCGTGGGGCTTTGGCCCAGCGCGGCGTTGTGGCGCAGCCGGGCGGCCTCGGCCGCCGCGTTTACCATCGGCGTGGCGCCGGTATCCGGCCCACCGAACAGCAGGCGATGCGCGAAGCTCACGTCGCTTTGCGGGGCGACGGCGATCTGCGGGCCGCCGGTGATCCCGGCGGACCGGGACGCGGCCTGGACCAGCGCCTGCTGCCCGGCGCTGCCGGCGGCGGGCGCGGCGGCGACCGTGGGCGAGGCGACCAGCGCGGCCTGCGCCTCGGCACTGGCCGAGACAGTCTGCGGGCGCGGCGCCCCGGCCTGGGGCGCGCGGATCGCATAGTCCGGCGGCATCGACAGCGGCGGCTGCGTGGTCACAGTGAATTCGTCGGGGGAGGAGCGCGAAAAGCCGAACGTACGCGACAGCCCCGGCCCGGTGCAGCCCGACAGCAGACCGGCCAGGGCGAGGGCCGGGGCCAGCCGGGTCAGACGGGTCAGGCCGAGATGGGAGGAGCGCATCATGGCGTCCGTTTACCCGCGCCGGGGCCAGGGCCGCAAGGTGGCCGCGCGCGGCCCGCCGTTTCCATGGGTGCGCGTCGGTTTCGGACGGCATCGACCTGCCGCCACCCGGTCCGATGGCACGGCCGGCGGGGAACGAAGGCGTCTTGCGCTTTGCCGATTGACAGCGCCGAACCCGCCCGCCTAGCCTCCGCGACAACGAAACGTCGCATTCCGCAAGCGACGCCACCGGGAGGGGGATCGCAAGCGCGTGACAGACCTGCTGCGCCTGCTACAGCTTGTCGTGAACGGTGCAGCCAGCGGCTGCATATACGGCTTGATCGCACTTGGCTTCGTGCTGATCTACAAGGCCACCGAAGTCATCAATTTCGCCCAGGGCGACATCATGATGCTGGGCGGATTTGCCGCCTACAGCCTGGTGAGTTGGTTCGGAGTCAATTACTGGGTCGGCGCGCTGGGCGCGATCGTCATCACCGCCGTCTTCGGCTACCTGCTTGACGTGATCGTGATCCGTCGCGTGATCGGACGGCCGCAATTCGCGGTGGTGATGCTGACCCTGGGCCTGGGTTTCATCTTCCGCGCCGTCGCCGGCATCACCTGGGGTTATGATTCGGTCGGCTATGTCACGCCGTTCACCAATCATACCGTCCGATTCGGCCATTTCGTGCTGGGCTATGACAGCCTGTCGATCATCGGCGGGACGGTCGTGCTATGCGCGGTGCTGTACGTGTTCTTCAATCGCACCCGGCTTGGGGTGGCGATGCAGGCTGCCTCGCAGAACCAGCTTGCGGCCTATTACATGGGCATTCCGGTACGTACCGTTTTCTCCTTGATCTGGGCGATCAGCGCGGGGGTTTCGGCGGCGGCGGCGATCCTGCTCACGCCGGTGGCGATGATCGATGTCAATATGGGATTCCTCGGCATCAAAGCCTTCGCCGCGGCGGTGCTGGGCGGGTTCGGCTCGATCCCCGGCGCGCTGGTGGGGGGCATCGTGATCGGCATCGCCGAACAACTGGCGGGATTCTATCTCCCCGCCGGGTTCCAGCAGGTCACCTCGGACGTCGTGCTGTTGGCGACGCTGATCCTGATGCCGCAAGGGCTGTTCTCGCAGAAAATCGTCAAACGGGTCTGAGAGGCGGCAATGCGCACCCTGTTCAAGACCGACTACCGCCAGGACCTGACGATCTGGCGCCACCGCGGCGACATCTTCTGGTACGGATTGCTGCTGCTGGTGGTGCTGGCGCTGCCCCGATTGCTGGGCGTGTTCTACATCGGTGAGCTTGGCGCGGTGTTCATCTACGCCATCGCCGGCGTGGGGCTGATGCTGCTGACCGGGTACACTGGCCTGGTGAATTTGGGCCATGCCGCGTTCCTGGGCATCGGCGCCTATACCAACGCGGTGCTGCTGACCGCCGGCTGGCCGTATCTGCTGACCCTGCCGGCCTCGGCGCTGCTGGCCGGGCTGGCCGGCGTGGCGATCGGGATTCCCACCCTGCGCATGAGCGGACTCTACCTCGCGATCGCCACTCTGGCGTTCGGGGAGATCGTGTCGAACGTGCTGGAGAAATGGGATTCCGTCACCCACGGCTTCAACGGGCTGCCGGTGCCAACGCCCGAGATTTTCGGCTATCCCATCGCCGGCGCCACCGCGGTCTATTACGTCGCGCTGGCGATGCTGATCCTGACCCTGTGGATCGCCGCCAATATCCTGCGCACGCCGTTCGGCCGCGCGCTGGTGGCGATCCGGGATTCCGAGGTCTCGGCGCGCAGCCTGGGCATCAACGTGGCGCTCTACAAAACCGTCGCGTTCGGGGTCTCTGCCGCCATGGCGGGGCTGGCCGGGGCGTTGTTCGCGCAATACGTGAACTACCTGGCGCCCAATTCCTTCGACGTCCTGCTGTCGGTGCAGTTCCTGACCATCGTGTTCGTGGGCGGCATCGGCTCGTTGCAAGGGGTGATCTTCGGGGCGATGTTCGTGCGCCTGCTGCCGCAGGCCATCTCGATCTTCCGCGATGACCTGCCGGGTAGTATCGGGCATCTGCCGGGACTGGACCCGTCGCTGTTCGGGCTGATCCTGGTGCTGACGATCCTGTTCCAGCCCAGCGGCATGTATGGCGGATGGCTGAGCCTGAAGGCGTGGTTCCAGGATTTTCCGCTGCATCGCGCGGGCAGATTCCGCCGCCAGCGCACTTACGCGAAATCGGAGCGGGTGTGATGGCGCTGTTCCGCGCCGAGGGCCTGGCCGTGCATTTCGGCGGCATCCGCGCCGTGGACGACGTGAACTTCGAGGTCGAGGAGGGCGAGGTCTTCGCCATCATCGGCCCCAACGGCGCCGGCAAGACCACGATCTTCAACCTGATCAGCCGGCTCTACACGCCCAGCATGGGACGGATGCTGTTCCGCGACCGTGATATCACCGCGATCCCGGCGCATCGCGTCGCCGGACTTGGCATCGCGCGGACATTCCAGAACATAGAGTTGTTCGCCAAGGCGACGGTGCTGCAGAATCTGCTGATCGGCTGCCACCGCCATGTCCGCGCCTCGATCGCGGCCCAGCTTCTGTTCACGCCGTCGGCGCGGCGCGATGAGCTGGCCCATCGCGAAAAGGCCGAGGACGTGATCGCGTTCCTGGACCTGCAACGTTACCGCGATTCGCCGGTGGGCGGCCTGCCCTATGGCGTGCGCAAGGTGGTGGAGCTCGGCCGCGCGCTCTGCACCGAACCGAAGCTGCTGCTGCTGGACGAACCGTCCTCGGGCCTGAATGTGGAAGAAACCGAGGTGATGGGGTTCTGGATCGAGGACATCAAGCGGGACCTGGGCATCACCGTCATCATGGTCGAACACGACATGAACCTGGTGCGTCAGGTCTCCGACCGCGTCATGGCGCTGAATTACGGGCGGCTGCTGGCGCTGGGCACCCCGGCAGAGGTGCAATCGCATCCCGAAGTGATCCGCGCCTATATCGGCGGCGAGGTGCCGGCATGACCACACCGCTGCTGTCGGTGCAGGGGATCGAGACGTTCTACGGCCCGATCCAGGCGCTCCGCGGCGTCAGCCTGGAGGTGGCGGAGGGTCAGATCGTCACCGTGCTGGGCGCCAACGGCGCGGGCAAGACCACCGTGTTGCGCACCATCTCGGGCGTGCTGAACGCCGAACGCGGCCAGGTGCGCTTCGCCGGACGCGACATCGCCGGGCTGACGCCGGACAAGGTGATGCGCGCCGGCATCTGCCACGTACCGGAAGGGCGGGAGATGTTCCCGCTGCTGACGGTGCGCGAGAACCTGATGATGGGCGCCTACACCCGCCGTGACGCCGAGGTCGCGCGCGACCTGGCCATGTGCCACGAATATTTCCCGGTGCTGGCGGAACGCGCCGATCAGCGCGCGGGCCTGCTGTCGGGCGGGCAGCAGCAGATGCTGGCGATCAGCCGCGCGCTGATGGGCCGGCCGAAATTGCTGCTGCTGGACGAACCTTCGCTGGGGCTGGCGCCGCTGCTCGTTTCGCAGATCTTCGCCATCGTCCGGCGCATCAACCGCGAGCAGGGCGTGGCGATCCTGCTGGTGGAACAGAACGCGCATATCGCGCTGGAGACCGCCGAACACGGCTACATCCTGGAAGTCGGCCGCGTCGTGTTGCACGACAGTTGCGCGCGGCTGTTGGAAACCCAGGACATCCAGGAGTTCTACCTGGGCCACAAGACCGAGGGCGCGCGCGGCGGGCATCGCTGGCGGCGCAAGAAACTATGGCGTTGACCTCGCTTCCCGCGTTGCTCACCGACCGCGCCGCCGCCGCGCCGGAGGCGGTGATCCTGCGCCGCAAGGACCGCGGCATCTGGAAATCGCTGCGCTGGCGCGAACTGGCCGCGCAGGTTGCGGCGCTGGCCGGCGCATTGGCCGCAGATGGTTTTGCTCCCGGCATGACCGGGGCGATCCTGTCGGATACGCGGGTGGAATGGGTGCAGGCCGATCTTGCGATCCAGGCTGCCGGGGGAGCCGCGGCGGGCCTGTCGCCGCTGGCCGACGTCCCCACCATAGCCGCCCAGCTGCGCGCGACCGGCGCCGTGACCCTGTTCGTGGAGAACGAGGAGCAGTTGGACAAGGTGCTGACCGCGCGCGCCGATTGCCCCGCGCTGCGCCGGATCGTGATCTTCGACATGAACGGCCTGCGCGATCTAAACGACCCCGCTTGCGTTGCGCTGACGGCATTCGCCGCGGCGCGCCCAACCGCCGCGCGTGTGGCGGCAGATCCGGATGCCGCCGCCGCGATCGTGTTCACCGAAGGAACCGGGCGTGCCGTGTCCTTGTCGCACGGCCGGATTGCCACCACGATCGCCGCGGCCGCGGCTCGGTTTGGCCCTGTCCCGGGCGACGAACGCCTTGCGATCCTGCCGCTGGCGCACACCGCCGAGCGCGTGCTGGGTCTCTATCTGTCGCTCGCCTCGGGCACGATCACCAATTTCGGCGAAAGCGCCGACACGATCGTCGAGAATCTGCGAGAGGCGCAGCCAACCGTGCTGCTGGCCGCGCCCGCGCACTGGAAACGATTCCGCGACCGGATCGAACGCGACGCCGCGGCGGCGAGCTGGCTGCAACGCACATTGTTGCGCGCCGCCATGCGGTTGGCGCGCGGTGGTGGCACATTGGCGGCGCGCCCGGTCCTGGGGGCGGTGCGCCGTGCTTTGGGGCTGGCGCGGCTGCGGCTGGGCCTGATCGCCGGCGGCTCCGTAGCCCCCGAACTGACGGCCTGGTTCCGTGCGTTGGGAATCGATCTGACCGAAATCTACGGAATCGCCGAAACGGCCGCCCTGGTCGCGACGCCGGGTCACGCCGGAGCGCCAGCCGTACCGCTCCGCCTGACCGAAGCCGGGGAGATCGAGATCGAGGCGGACGGAACCTGGATCGCCACCGGCGACGCCGGTACGCTGGAGGGTGGCATCCTGACGGTGCACGGGCGCTGCGCCGACGCGATC
>JAKAZJ010000094.1 GCA_021826565.1 Pseudomonadota bacterium
ACGCCGGCAACAGCCTGGAGTGGCTGATCCTGGCCGAGGAGATCGAGGAGCTGTTCCCGCACTATCTGGCGGTGCTGAGCAAGCGAAAGCGCAACGTGGCGCAGTTGCAGATCACGGTGAAGGCGGCCGACGACAAGGCGCCCGAGGCGCAGAAACACGCCGAGTTCGTGCGCGACTGGCTGGCGGAGAAGGTGCTGGAACAGGCGATGTTCGATATCGCCGACGGGCTGGGCAAGGGATTCTCCGTCTCCGAGATCGTGTGGCGCACCGAGCCGGGGCGCGTGGCGCCGGCGGAGATCATCTATCGGCCGCAGCGGTTCTTCGAGTTTTCCTGGGAAGACGGCAAGACCATCTGGCTGCGCGACGGCGCCGGGTTTTCGCCGCTGGTGCCGCACAAGTTCCTGGTGCATCTCCACCCGAGCAAGAGCGGGGCGATCATCCGGTCCGGCCTGACGCGGGCGGTGTGCTGGATGTGGATGTATTCCAGCTACACGCTGCGGGACTGGGCGCTGTTCTGCCAGGGCTACGGAATGCCGATCCGGCTGGGCCGTTATGGGCCGGAGGCGTCCGACAGCGACAAACGCGTGCTGTGGCGGGCAGTGCAGTCCGTCGCCGGCGACGTGGCGGCGATCATCCCCAAGAGCATGGAGGTGGAATTCGTCCAGGCGCGATCGTCCGACAGCGCGGGCGACCTGTATCACAAGCGGGCAGACTGGCTGAATTTCGAGGTCAGCAAGCTGGTGCTGGGCAGCACGGCGGCGACCGACGCGGTGCGCGGGTCCTACGGCGCGGCGAAAGCGCACAAGGCGGTGGAAGACGACGTGGAGCGGGCGGACGCGTCCATGCTGCAAGCGTCGCTCCAACGCCAGGTCATCGAGCCGATGATCGCGTTCACCTTCGGGCCGCAGGTGGCTTACCCGACGCTGACGATCGGGCAGCCGGACCAGGTGGGGTTGAAGGACCTGATCGCGGCGGTGGCCGATCTGGGGTCGCAGGGGCTGGAAGTGAAAGCCTCGGAAATCCTGGACCGGCTGCAGCTGTCGCCGCCGGAGCCGGGCGACAAGACGGTCGGCGGCACGCCCACGCCGCCGCCGGCGCCGATCATCGCGCATCCGGGGGTGCCGCTGCCGAGCAGCAATTCCATGGCGCCGTTCCGCGCCCTGGTGGCCCGCCACAGCGCCGCCGCGCCGGACGTGATCGCCGCGCTGAGCGACCGGCTGGCGCGGGAGGCCGCGGGCGCGCTGGGCGGCATGACGGCGGAGCTGCACGCCGCATTCGACGGCGCGACCGACCTACACGACCTGGCGCGGCGCGTGCACGCGCTGAAACTGTCCCCCGATGCGTTCGCCGAGGCGATGGCGCGTGGCATGGCGCTGGCGCACCTGGTGGGGCAGGCGGCGCTGATGGACGAGCTGCGTGACGACGGCGGCTGAAGCGATCGACCTGCCGTTCGAGGAGGCGATCGCCTTCTTCAAGCAGAAGGTGCCGGTGAAAACCCAGCACTGGACGGATGTGTGGCAGGACGCGCATTCCCGCGCGTTCATGGTGGCCGGCGCGGCGCAGGACGCGCTGGTGGAGGATTTCCGGCAGGCGATCCTGAAAGCGATCGAGGACGGCACCACGCTGGCGGAGTTCCGGCAGGATTTCGACCAGATCGTGGCCCGGCACGGGTGGGTGCATAATGGCTCGCCGGGTTGGCGCGCCCAGACGATCTACGACACGAACCTGCGGTCGGCGTACTCCGCGGGCCGATACGCGCAGCAGACCGACCCGGACACGCTGCGGGTGTTCCCGTACTGGACGTATATGCACGGGGATTCCGTGCATCCGCGGCCGATGCACCTGGCGTGGAACGGCACCACCCTGCGGGCGGACGATCCGTGGTGGGACAGCCACTATCCGCCCGGCGGCTGGCGGTGTTCCTGCTACGTGGTCAGCACGTCGCGCCGCGGGCTGGCGCGGATGGGCAAGAGCGGGCCGGACACCGCGCCGGCGGATGATCCGGTGCCGTGGCGTAACCCGCGCACCGGCACCGTGCACATGGTGCCGAAAGGCATCCAGCCAGGGTTCGGCTACAACCCGGGGAAAGCGTGGCTGCACGGCCCGCTGCACGCCGAGCGCCTGGTCCCCGTGCACCCGGACGACGCGACCGGCGTGGCGCGCCCGGACGGCGGCTGATGGCCGGCGCGCTGATCCGCTACACGCTGGACGACGCCGCGGTGATGGCCGCGATCGAGCGGCTGACGGCGGTGCGGTTCAGCGTGCTGCGCCCGATCGGCCTGGCGCTGGTGCAGGTGGTGCAGGAACGGTTCCGCGACGAGCGCGACCCGTTCGGGCAGCCCTGGGCGCCGTTGAACCCGGCCTATGCCGAGATCAAGCGCGGGCGGGGGATATTACGGGCGAGCGGGATGTTGATGCGGTCCATCACGTATCGGGTCGGCCCGGCCGAGATCGCGGTGGGATCGAACCGGGTCTATGCCGCGATCCACCAGTTCGGGGGCACCATCACGCCGAAATCCGCGCAGGCGCTGGTGTTCCGGTTGGGGAAGCGGGTGGTGCACGCGGGCAGCGTGACGATCCCGCAGCGGCCGTATCTGGGGTTCGGGCCCGCGGACCAGGCGGCGGTGCTTGAAGTCGTGGAAGAGGCGGTGGAGACTGCGCTGGGAGCGTGATGAAAGGACCGGCGCGATGGAACGGAAGCCCAGCATTCTGGCGAACCCGAAGGTTGCGGTCTCGCTGGTGATCGCGTTGATGGTGGGGGGCATCGCGGCGTTTGTCGGGAACGCCGTCCAGGCGCCGGCCAAGGGGGCGACTGCCCGGGAGCTGGCGGCGTTGCAGGAATATCTGGTGGAACCGGGCGGCGGCACCGTGGTGGTGTGGCGCAACGCGCGGGCGCTTCACGAGGCGATGGGGCTCATGCAGCGCGACGTTGAGAAGACCCATCCGGAGCTCTTCACGCCGCTGATCGCGTGCGCGGCGCCCAGCGGCAGCCCAGTCGCTGACCTGAGCGGCGTCTTCACCGTTCGGGTCGAGGTGAACGGCGGCCCGGCGGTCGGCTGCCGCGGGGTGGTGGACGCGGTGTTCCTGAAACATCACCCGTGACGCGGGCTGCGCCACGCGATGATCCGGATCGGTGAGCGCCTTCGTTCCTTCCGGGTGCGCGCGCGGCTCAGCCAGCACGAGTTCGCGCGCGCGGCACGCGTGAGCGCGGCCAAGGTGACCGCCTGGGAAGGAAACGCCGAAATGCCGGACGCTCGGCAGGCCCGGCGCGTGGCCGCCGCGCTTGCAGCCGACATGTCCGCGTTGTTCGGGTGCTCGCTGGCCGCCAGCTTCACCGCGAGCCTCGATGAAGAAACGGACCCCCTCCCCGGACGCCCGCTTGCTCCACGGAGCGCTCGGCCGCTCAAGGGCTATGGGGCGCCCCGCGCGGCTGCCCTCCGGGGGCTTCGCTGCGGCGGCTGCGGACGGTGGGTTGCGCCGGTGGGAGATGGCTGCCGCCGGTGTGCCCCCGATGCCATGGATGCCGGGGCGCCAAGGGGTCAGCATTCGGTTCCCGATTTTTTCCCGGGCCCGCCCAAGGGGCGGCTGACGGGGGCGGCCCTCTACGGGCCGCTATCGGGGATTTTCGCGCGCGCGGCTCCGGGGCGTCCCATCCCCCTGGCAGGCGATCCTGGGGGCAGTTAGGATCGCGGGCACCGGGGCGGTCCCCGCGCCCTTCGCGGAGGGCCTGCCGGCGCCCGGCCGCGCGCGGGCATCCTTCCCGGCATGGACCTCACCGCCGCTGCTCATAGCACGCTTCCGCCGGGAGAAGCACCGGAATGGATTCAGCTGCTGCCCGCCGGCACGTTCCGGGGGGTGGATGGGCGTGGCCCGTACCGCGTGGCGGCCCCGCAGGCGGTGATCGAGGCCAGCCTGTCGGCCGGCAAGCTGCCGATCGATGAAAACCATGCGACCGAGCACGCGGCCAAGACCGGCGCGGCATCGCCGGCGCGGGGCTGGATCGTGGGGATGGAGGCGCGCCCCGACGGGGTGTGGGGCCGGGTGGAGTGGAACCCGACCGGCGTGCAGCTGATGGCCGAGAAGGCTTATCGCGGGATCAGCCCGGTCTTCTACCACCTGCCGAACGGCAACGTGCTGCGGATCGCCAGCGCGGCGCTGACGAACAAGCCGAACCTGCCGATCGCGTCCATGCACGCGGCGCTGTCCGATCACGAGCGTGACGCGCTGCCGGACGATCTGTTCGCGTTCCCCGCCACCCGCCAGGACCCGCTGCGGGACCCGGCGCATGTCCAGCTGGCGTGGGACATGGTGGACCGCACCCAGGGCGTGACCCTGGCGGAACGGCGTGCGGCGCGGCGGCGCATCCTGGCGCGCGCGCGGCAGCTGGGGATGGACACCCGCGACTGGGACACCGCGGCCTCGGCCGCTCATACCGCTGGAGAAGACATGGACCCGACTGCGATCCGGGCCGCGCTCGGGCTGCCGGAGACGGCGACCGAGGCGGACATCCTCGCGCGCGTGACGGCGAACGCCGCCAGCGCGAGCGCGCACACCCAGGCCGTGACGGCGATCGCCGCCGCGGCCGGCGTGACCGCGGCCAACCAGGCCGAGCTGCTGATCGCGTTGCAGGCGCAGCGCGCCGGCGCCGGCGCCGGCGCCGACGGCGACCTGAGCCGCACGGTGGTGGCGCTGCAGACGCAGTTGCAGACCTTGCAACAGGCCGGCGCGCGTGACCGCGCCGCGGCGTTCATCGACGGGGCGATCCGCGACGGCAAGCCGATCGTGCCGCTGCGGGACCGGCTGATCGCCCGGCACATGGCGACGCCCGAGGATGTGGAGGCGGAGGTGAACGCGCTGCCGAGCATTAACGTCGGGGGGATCGTCCGGGCGCAGCACGCCACGGAGGGCCGGGATGGGGACCCACTGACGCCTGGGGACCGGCGCATCGCGCGGCTTATGAATCTGGACCCGAATGCGCTGGCGAAGCACCGGCGCGCGCGCCGGCTCGCCGCGGCTGACGAAGGAGAGGGCTGATGGCGCTTACCGCAGGAACCGCGGTTAACCGCCGCGGCGCGCATCGCGGCAACGACTATGGGTACCCGGTGGCGGCCGGGGAGCAGGTCTGGCGTGGCGGCTTCATCTGTCTCACGGCAGCCGGCGCGCTGGTGCGGCCGCAGACCGCAGGTGCGCTGGTACCGGCTGGCCTCGCGGCGACCGATTACTCGAATGTCGGCCAGGCGTCGGTGTCCAGCCAGAACATCGCCGCGCTGCGGGGGTGCTGGGCCCTGACCGTGCCGACGGCTACCGCGGCGAATATCGGGGCGCCCGTGTACGCCACCGACGACAACACTTTCACCCTGACGGCCCCCACCACCGGGTTCACGGCCAGTATCGGCACCCTGAACGGGATCGATAATGGCCAGACCTACGTGCTGCTGGCCGGGAGCTAGGTTTCATGGCGACCGCGATCACCTTCCCGACGCTACAGTCCATCAACGACGCGATCAGCTTGGCCTACGAGTTGGGGCAGCTGTCGGTCGCCGACAGCATCTACAAGTCGATCTCTTTTGTCTCGAAGTCCACCGGTGATGCCGAAGTTTACCCGATGTTCGCGGGAACGGCCGGCCTCCGGGAGTGGGTCGGCGACCGGGTGGTGCACCAGCTGGGGCTGGAGACCTTCCGCCTGCCGAACAAGACGTTCGAGGAGACGATCTCGGTCCGGCGTGAGGATATCGAGGACGACCGGCTGGGGCTGTTGACCCCGGTGGCGCAGCAGCTGGGCATCGACTCGGAGATCTATCCCGATTTGTTGATCGCGCAGCTGCTTAAGAACGGTCATAATTCGACGATCTTCGACGGGCAAAATTTCTTCGATGTCGCCCACCCCAACTACAGCGACACCGGCGGCCCGGCCACAGTGGCGAATTATCAGGCGGGATCGTCCACCAGTTGGTATCTGATCGACACGAGCAAGGTCTGGCGGCCGTTCATCTGGCAGGAACGCCGGCCGTTCAAGATTATTCCGAAGTTCTCCATGACGGACCCCAGCGTGTTCTGGGATAACGAGTTCGTCTGGGGCGTGGACGGCCGCGGGGCCGCCGGGTACGGCCTGTGGCATCTCGCGTCGCGCTCGGACGCGCCCATGAATCAGGCCAACCTGCTGGCGGCGTGGGAGACGATGGGGCAGCTGCGGCGCCAGGATGGCGCCCCGATGGGTGTCGGCGCCCCGCGTGGCCTGAAGCTGATTGTGCCGCGCGCCCTGTACGCGACGGCGCGGGCGTATTGCGAAAATCCCTTCGATCCGATGGTCACCACCAATCTGACGCCGAACGCATTTCAAGGCATCGCCACGGCAGTGCAGAACGATTGGCTTAATTGATCGCCTACAAACCCGCGTCCGCCCCCTGGACCGAGGAATCCCATGGCCGACAAGATCATCATTTTCTCCACCATTCCCGGGCGCCATCGCGGCGGGATGACGCATCCGCGCGCGGCCGAATACCCGATGGGGTCGATCGGGCGCGGCGCGCTGGAACAGATTGCCGCGGACCCGGTGCTGGCGATCGGCGCCGGCGAGCTGGTGACAACGGCCACCCTGGCCGCGCTGCTGGACGCCAACGATGCCGCCGCGCGGCCGGCGAAGGGCAAGAAGGAAAGCTGATCGGTGGTCTATGCCGGCGTCCAGGACATGATCGACCGCTTCGGCCAGGTGGAGATGATCCGCCTGACCACGCCGGCCGATCAGGACATGGACACGGTGCAGCCCGATCCGGTGATCCGCGCGCTGGAGGATGCCTCCGCCGTGATCGATGGCTACCTGCGGCGCCGATACCAGGTGCCGCTGGATCTGGTCCCCCCTGAAATCCGCCGCGCCTGCTGCGTGCTGGCGCGGTTCGACCTGTCCACCGGCGACCAGCGCGAGGCGTCCGAACGTGCGACGCAGGACCGCAAGGACGCGGTCGCGTGGCTGACCCAGATCAGCAAGGGCGACGTGCTGCTGCCGCTGGCCGAGGTGACGCCGGGCGACCAGAGCTTCGCCCAGGTGCAGACCCGCGGCGCGGTGTTCGGCGCCCAGGATTGCTCGGTGGCCGTGTTCCCGGCGAACC